>NZ_JBFRTQ010000074.1:0-21816 GCF_041474195.1 Vibrio sp. 10N.222.52.C3
ATCCGCGATGAACCTTTTTATTTACTTAGCGTTTTATGTAGCTAAGCTTAGACTTTCTTGAAGATGATAGAGGTGTTGATTCCACCAAAAGCAAAGTTATTGCTCATCAAGTATTCAACATCCAATTCGCGACCTGAGCCCGTGATGTAATCGAGCTTGCCGCACTGTTCATCGACATTCTTAAGGTTTAGGGTTGGGCTGAACCAACCGCTATGCATCATCTCTAGGCTGAGCCACGCTTCAATTGCACCACATGCACCAAGCGTATGGCCAAAGTAACTCTTAAGAGAGCTGATTGGTACTTCACCAAAGATATTCGCTGTCGCGTTACTCTCTGCAATATCACCTTTTTCAGTCGCAGTACCGTGCGCAGAAACATAGCCAATCTTCTCAGCTGGAAGTTGTGCGTCTCTCAATGCTTTCTCCATACAGATTTGCATAGTTTCCATCTGAGGTTGAGTCACATGAGCCGCATCACAGTTGCTCGCAAAACCTATGATTTCTGCGTAGATCTTTGCGCCACGAGCAACAGCATGTTCGTACTCTTCAAGGATCAGGGTTCCAGCGCCTTCGCCGATAACCAAGCCATCACGCTCGCTGTCGTATGGGCTAGGGGATTTCTTGGGTGTGTCGTTTTTTAAACTGGTAGCGAAAAGGGTATCGAAAACGGCAGACTCAGTTGGGCATAACTCTTCACCACCACCGGCAACCATTACGGTTTGGTAACCATGCTTGATCGCTTCATAGGCGTAACCAATGGCTTGGCTTCCTGAAGTACAGGCGCTGCTGGTGGGAATCACGCGGCCACGCAGACCAAAGAACAGACCTACGTTTACCGCGGCTGTGTGTGGCATCATTTGAACGTAAGTGGTTGCTGTGATTGCTCGTGTCGACTTCTCGTTCAGCATTACTCCGAAAGCACCAACCGCATCGGTACTGCCAGTTGAAGAGCCGTAAGCGATACCAGTTTCGCCATTGGTCAATACATCGTGACCAATTAAGCCGGCTTGCTCCAATGCATTCTCAGTCGCAACGGTAGCTAGGCGTGATACACGGCCCATGCCACGCACTTGCTTACGCTTGTAGTGTTTAGGCAGTTGGAAGTCATCAATAGGCGCGGCAAGTTTTGTGTTGAGACCATCATATTGCTCGAAGCTTGGCATATATTGAGTCGCATTTTCACAGGCCTTTAGCTTAGGCTCTATCTGTTGCCAGTCGTTACCAAAAGCAGTAACACCAGACATTCCAGTTACAACAACGCGGCGGGTCATACTAAGCCTCCATTTACTGAAATCACTTGGCGAGTTACGTAGCCTGCAATATCAGACATTAGGTAGCTGACTAGGCCGGCTACTTCTTCCGGCTCACCCATACGGCGCAGTGGTACTTGAGGAAGTGCATGATCTTTCACGTGCTCGTCAACCATACCTGTGTCAATTAAGCCAGGAGCGACACAGTTTACCGTGATCTTGCGTTTTGCGAGTTCTAGAGCAAGAGACTTAGTTGCGCCAATCACCCCCGCTTTTGCTGCAGCATAGTTAGTTTGACCACGGTTACCCATAATGCCGGATACCGACGCTAGAGTGACGATACGGCCACCTTTACGCTTTTGAACCATAGGCATTACACAAGGGTGAAGTACGTTGTAGAAGCTATCTAGGTTGGTATGGATCACACCATCCCACTCTTCTTCCGTCATCGCGGGGAATGCAGTGTCACGAGTAATGCCCGCGTTGTTCACTACACCATAGTAAGCACCATGTTCAGCGATATCAGACTCAAGCTTTTCGCGACACTCGCTTCGTTTGCTGATATCAAATTGAATAAGACGTCCAGCGCCACCCAGTTCGGTGATCGACTTTAGCGTCTCTTCAGCACCTTGCTTGTCACCCATGTAATGAACGGCGATTTCAAACCCGTCTTTCGCGAGTTGAATAGCGATCGCTTTACCAATACCTTTACTGGCACCAGTGACTAAAACCTGACGGCTCATGATGGGCTCCTAGTTTTCATTTCTTGTAATTTTTGTTCGGTCGGCACGTAGACGTTGAGTTGGCATTGAGCCACTAACTCACCTCGGTCTTCGACTCTTGCGGTAAACACAGCCATACCGCTGTCTTCCATCATCTGTTCGGCGTAGATATCAAGGGTCTGACCTTGAGTAAACTCATCACACAGTGATTTATAGCGACGAGAGCCGAGTAAGAATCCGATTGGGGGCGTGGTGCCGTTTTTAAGTGCGTGATATCCAGACCATGCCGCTACAGACTGCGCCATAAACTCGATTCCAACATATGCTGGTACCGTTTGAGATTCGGCGTCAAAGAACAGATTATGGTCACCAATATCGACCTGACAGTGGATCGACAACGCCTCTACGCTGATAGCACGATCGATTAATATCATCGGATCATCGTGAGGGAGAAGTTGGTCTACAGAAGGGATATCAGTCATTTACTACACCAAAAATCAGGCTAATGTTGTTGCCACCAAAAGCAAACGAGTTGCTTAAGATGTTCTTTGCTTTAAGTTTCTGTGAACAGTTTACCAAATCAATCTCAATATCTTCAGCTTTATCCTGACATTTTTGTAAGGGAAGCGGTAAGTCATATTTCAAAATATGCCACGCAATTGCAGCCTCAATCGCACTTGCTGCGCCTAGAGTATGCCCGGTCAGCGGTTTGGTAGAACTGACGGGAACCTTGTTTGCAAAAATACGATGAATAGCTTTACTTTCCATCGAGTCATTGAGTGGCGTTGCTGTACCATGTGCATTGATATAACCAATGTCTTCTGCGTTTAACTGTGCAGAATGTAACGCTTTTTTCATTGCTTGTTCAGCACCATTGCCTTCAGGGTGAGGCGCTGAAATGTGGTGTGCATCAGAGCTGTCCCCACAGCCCAATAAGGCAATGTTTGACGTGTCTTGTGCTGCATTAACACCGGCTAACTTTGTTTTGCTGAGCAACATAAATGCCGTTGCTTCTCCTATGTTGATACCTTCTCGGGTTGCACTAAATGGCTTACAATGTGTTGTTGAGAGTGCTTCAAGACCGTGGAAACCATTGAGTGTCAGCTTACACAATGTATCCACACCACCCACTAACACGGCATCAGCCATACCTGAATCTAATAAGCGCTGGGCGGTCAGAAATACGCGGCCACTGGATGAGCAAGCCGTAGATATGACGTAGTTTGGCCCCGTTAATGCGCAATACTGGCTAACGAACTCTGAGGTATCACCAAGCTCTTGTTTTGAGTAATGGTAATCTGCTGGAAACTCGCCGTTTGCCAATTTTTGTTTGAAGACTGCTTCACCATCGGAGATCCCAGATGTGCTGGTGCCAATAACAACAGCAATTCTATCTGCGCCAAACTGAGATTTGGCTTGCTCGATAGAATCTTCAATTTGGTGAAGAGCCGACAGCGCCAGTTGATTGTTGCGAGTGGCGTATTGCGTAAGATCTGAAGGAATCGGTGGTAGTTCACCCGCGATCTGACCAACGACAGTGTGTTTACCATCGTTCAGCATATCGTGCACTTCGACCATATTTGATTCACGCTCGTCTTTTAGACAGCCATGAATATCGGCAATCTCTGAGCCTAGCGCTGAGTGGAAACCACAGTCTTGGATGTAAATAGGCATAGTGTTCAACTCTTACTTGGATTGTCGACAATCGTTGAGTTCAACGTTTGTACGGTGATGTTGTAGCCCAGGGTCAAATGTTTGAAAACAATGTCGCCTGCCGTTTTGTGTGTACCAGGATCTGTTTGGTAATCAATTTGAATGATTGCCTGTTGGTTTTCATCAAATACGGTTCTTGTTTTGTCGGTATCGACTAGGTGCCAACCTATGCTTTGTAAAGGCTGAGCCCATGCTTCAGCCGGCCATAAGGTAAGCATTAAATTAAATAGCACCTGTTCAGGTTGTGGCAAAGTTGCGCCAAGCCCAGACAAAACCTGCGTATCAATTACTTGATTCTGGTATTGCAGCGATAGAATGCGAGTACCCCAAGAGGAGAACCCCGCCAAAACCACTTTACCTGGTGTGACTTCGACTTGAACCGGAAGCTGCTGTGTATCATTTTCCCACGTAGCGCTAATCAACTGACTGGCTGTTAATGAGTATCCCAGTTCAGCTGGCAGTGGTAGTGCTAGATCGGTGTCTTGATCGATAGACACGCTCGCACCACTTGGCTGCTGAGAAACCATCGAGCAGGCACTCATTAGAATGCCCACTAGTATGGCGAAGGTTACCTTTAATGTCTGGATCATCTAAAAGCCTCTCGAGTAATTGGTCCTTCTACGTTTTTACTACTGTTGATCGCGAGTGGAGAAAGCAGCCAAGCGACAAAGATCCCTGTCAGAACCGTCACCCCGAAGCTATGAATAGCATGAGTCTGGCTCAGCGACAGTAAGCCGAATGAAAGTAGTGTTGTGAGACCTGACAAGGTGATCGCTAATAAGGTGCTCAGCGATTTCTTTTGCTCAGCAAAGAACAGGGTGTAGTCTATGCCAATCCCTAAAATCAGAATCAAACCAAGCAGGTTAAATAGGTTCAGTGTCGAGCCTAAAATGCCCGTGACCGCCAAACCTGCTACGCCTGCAATCAATGAAGGCAACAGCATTAACAGGCTTTGCTTCACACCATAGCGCCAGCCTAACAGCATGCCAATAGCTGCCAATGCTATCAATAACAGCTCGGTAATCTTGACGCGGTACTCAGCAAAAAGAGAGGAGATTTCATCCGCTTTATTGAGGTGTTTCACACCTTGCTTCTGAGCAAAATCTGACTCCAACCACTGTGAGAACAGCTCAGCATCAGTGACGTCTTTTATCAAAATGACCGACGCTGCTTGCCCGTCGATAGGTTTTAACCAAAGTGGTCGAACAGGCTCTGAGACTGGAGACTCCAAAAATCCAGATACCGTGATTGGTTCGAATTTTGGTAGTTCTGGAAACGTAGACCAACCGAGAGAGCTTTGTAATATATGGCTTTGTTGACTATAGAGTTGTTCAACCAACTGATAGTTATCATGCTGTTCTTGTTTACTTAACAAGTGTTGATTGATGCTGCGATACCCGGAGATACCTTGGCTATTGACCAGCGAATCTAAGCTTGTGGTGATTTCTGTCAATTTTTTGAGTAGCTTTTGGTCGCTCTGAGCTGTGACCAAAAGCATATTTTGACCACTGCCTAACCCTGATATCTCAGTAATGGCTTGCTCTTGTTGTTTGAGTTGTTCGGGCATAGCCTGAAGCTGGCGAATATCGTCGTCGTAACGAATTTGACTGAGTGACATCAAGCTAACGACAGTCACTGTTAACGGTAAGCCAATTCTAAATTTTTGGTTGCTCCAAAGGCTTAACCAAGTATGCCAAAGTTTCGACAGGGGAAGAGGGCGCTCTTGGCCTGGTTTTACCGCTAAAACGGGGTACCAGCACACCACACTGGCGTAAGCTGCGATCAGTCCAATCGACGAAAACAGAGCCAGTTGCTGCAAGCCTGGGAATGGCGCAACCAGTAGCCCTAAGTATCCGATTAAGCTGGTGATTAAACCTAGAGTGATGGCAATGAAAATATGCTTTAGGCCTTTATCGCTCTGCCAGTGGCTTCCTGCGGCCAAACGGTCAGTGAGATAGTGAAAAGAGTAATCGATGGATACGCCAATCAAGCTAGCGCCAAACACCAAGCTGAATAGATGCACCTTACCAAAGATAGCGACAGTGCTTGCCAGTGCAACCAATAATCCTGTACTGATTGAGAGTAAAGATAAGGCAAGTGGTAGCGCACTACGAAATGTCAGCCACACCAATAAAATAACGCCTGCCAATGAGCCCAAACCAATGGTACTGATTTCTGATTTCGCGCTTTCGGTACCGTAATTGGCGTAGAACACCACACCAGTATGCTGCACCTTGACGCCAAATTGTTTTTCGACCTCGCGCTCAATTGAATCAAGATCTGGAAGTTGTTCTTGAATCGCCAAGCTATAAGGTGAGTCCGCCAGAGTAGCCGTGACTAAAATATGAGTTTGCTCATTCGACTGGGCCGTGAGATAGCCCTCTTTCAGAACAAAGTTACTTGATTGGACGCCAATAGCACTGATGTAGTCGCGAAATAACAAGAATGGGTCGAGAGATAACTCTGCTGCAGTGACGCCTGAGAATGGATTGTACAGAGACTGAATGACATATTGAGCTCGCGAATCAGGCGAGTGTGTCAGCGTCTCTTTTTGTTGTTGGGTCAGCAGTTGAGATCGGTGACGAAAATAGAAATCGCTCCACTGGCTTTGAGTGCTGGCGTTGATTTTACCTTGAACTTGCTTAAACAGAGTTGGCTGACTTGAAAAAGTTCTTTGGTTGAGAGCTTTTTCAAAAGCGTCGGTCGCAACCATGGTTTGTTCGATATCGGGAGCGCTTATGATAAATACCACTTGCTCGCTCATCGAGCTGGATATCTGCTGAAAGGCTTGCTCTACCATTGGGTCTTGCTGGTTTTCGGGCAGTAACTTTAGAATGTTGCTTTCAATCGGTACCGACGAAGAAAAAGCGAATTGTTTGGTCAACAACCCGCTAAACAGCATTACAACAACAAGCCAAACAAGGGCAAGACTAGAGTTGGAATTGTTTCGCTTCAGCATCTGATAATACTTCCGGTAGATGGCTTAACTGACTGAATTCGATCACTGTGCTATCTCCACGAATCTCTTTCAACTCAATACGTTCAATATCGCTGTTGCCTTGCAGCGTGATAGCCTCAAACACCGCATTCATCGGTGCATTTTTGGGCTTTAGAGTCAGTGTCCATGCTTGTACATTTTCATCAGAGCTGGTGTTAGTTGCGGGCTCAAAATTGAGTGCGAACTGTTCCTGAAGTTTTTGCGTGTCCCCATGAAACACTGACAAGAAGATATGGCTGAAATAAAACGCCATTGGATTTTCTTTGTCGGTGATGATTTTTGCGGGTTGATCGGCAAACCTTTGGCTCAGTTTGTTATCGGTGAGCACTAAGTTCACGGGAAACGGAGTGGTTTGTGTCCAGAGTAAGCCACTTGATTTGTCTAACAGAAATGTACCTTGTGACGTTAAAGGCTGGGCGAACATCTCCATATTGCGTGTTTGAGTGAACTCACCACGCACAATACTATTTTCGCTGAGCACCGTCTGCAGCTCTGAAATAGAATTGACAGCAGCATAGTTTTCTTTGGCGCTTACAAGGCCGCTTGTCATCATCGCAGTAAGTCCAATTAGCGCGATATTGATGTATTTGCGACTGCGTTTAAACAGATTCATGGTTCACCTGCTGTGGGTTAGAGGTTTGTGTTTGATGTTCAGTTGCTAGAGGTAAGCAACCAAATTGGTGCCAGTGTTCGACTTTGTCAGTAAACACTTTGGGTGAGGCAAAGCACATCTCTTGTTCTTCGATGGTGACGGCAACCTGCATGGTGTGAGCACGTGTCATTCGAGCACCGGTTAGAGCATCATGAATTTCATAATCGACGCGCAGGCGATTTTCCCACTCGGTGAGTTTCGCCGTTACCTTAATCTTGTGATTAAACGGTATCGCCTTAATGTATTTCACGCGGGTATCGATGATAGGCCACATGTAGCCAGAATCCTTCATCTCATGGTAGTTGTACTCAATCTTATCCATCATGATGCGCCTAACTTCTTCAAAGAATCGGAAGTAGTTGCCGTGATAGATCACGCCCATTGGGTCGGCATCTTGGAATGAGGTGATAAGCGTCACCTCAGATTGTAATGGGTGAAGGATTTCAGACATAAATCGCTCTCAACAATATTGCGTAAAGGGTTGGCTACTTTATGAGTAAAGTGACCAGTGCTGACTTTGAATACGAGCAATGAAGTGGCGTAGATCGCCTTCAAGTGGTCGATCTTCTACGATAAATTCAAACTCCTTAAGCACTTCGTCGCGAATGTGCTTGAGGTTCTCACTCATGTGGTGCTCATCAAGCTCATTGTGGCGCTTACGAAGTTCGAGTGCTTGTGTCCCCGCCAGTAGTGACGCTGCTGCCACTTGTTCGGTTAGCTCTAGAACGCGTAAACAGTCACGAGCTGCGATGGTGCCCATACTCACTTTATCTTGGTTGTGACACTCAGTTGAGCGAGAGAATACGCTTGCTGGCATGGTGTGTTTCAATGCTTCTGCTGTCCAAGCTGAAACGCCAATCTGTACTGCTTTAAAGCCGTGGTTGATTGGCTTACGTTCGCCTTCAGCACCCGTTAGGTTGAATGGCAAACCGTTGTTGAACTTGTAGTCCATCAGCTGAGCCATTTGACGGTCAAGCAGATCAGCAAGGTTCGCAACTGCAGTTTTTAACGTATCCATCGCCATTGCAATGTGTCCACCGTAGAAGTGTCCACCGTGCAGTACGCGCTCATTATCACCATCGATAATTGGGTTGTCGTTGGCACTGTTTAGCTCGTTCTCGATCATTTGGCGTAGCCAAGGCAGAGAGTCTTGAACCACGCCGATAACATGTGGAGCACAGCGCAGAGAGTAACGATCTTGGAGGCGATCACTGTTACGTGGCGGGCGATCCGCTTGCAGATCATCACGCAGCCATGCAGCAACTTGTTGTTGACCAGGATGAGGTTTGACTGCAAACAGCGCTTCATCGAAATGGAAGTCATTGCCGTGCATACCGACTGATACCATAGCGGTGATCTTAGTTGATAGCTGAGCTAGATATTCCGCACGCTTGTAAGCGATACAAGCTAATGCCGTCATTACAGACGTACCATTCATCAACGCCAAGCCTTCTTTTGGCTTAAGTTTGATAGGGCTAATTCCTAACTCTTTGTAGACGTCACTGGTTGGGCGCACTTCACCTTTGTAGATTACATCACGCTCACCAATCAGTGCTGCGGCTAAGTAAGACAGAGGTGTTAAGTCGCCACTGGCACCCACCGATCCTTCTTGAGGAATGCGTGGTGAGATGTCTTGGTTGATTAGGGTAACGATCTGGTTGAGTAGATCGTGAGTCACACCAGAGACACCTTGTGATAACGAACAAAGACGAGTTGCAAGGACTGCACGAGCTTGTTCGTGAGACAATATTTCACCTAAACCACAGCCGTGAAAACGTGTTAAATGCAGTGGTAGCTCGTCAACTAGGTTTGGCGGAATCGCAACCGTACATGAGTCACCGTAACCCGTTGTTACACCGTAAATCACACCTTCTTCTTTCAATAGGCGTTCTAAGAAAGCGACACCACGGTCGATCTTAGATGTGAATGCT
Source organism: Vibrio sp. 10N.222.52.C3 (assembly GCF_041474195.1). Classification (NCBI taxonomy): domain Bacteria; kingdom Pseudomonadati; phylum Pseudomonadota; class Gammaproteobacteria; order Vibrionales; family Vibrionaceae; genus Vibrio; species Vibrio sp. 10N.222.52.C3. The sequence continues at coordinate 9,267 of NZ_JBFRTQ010000074.1, forward strand.
TCACTTGTGTTCATCGAGGCTTTTGCGCCTTGTGAGATAGCGACAACATCCTCAATCGTGAGGCGCTCGGCACCAAAGGTGATGCTATTTGGATTCTTTTTCGTCATGGTGCTTGCTCAATGTCCAAAAATTAAAAAAGTTGTACCACTGAAGCGGTGCTTGCAGTGTGTAGTGCTGAAGTCGATTTGCGTATTTTTGCACGACTTGCTGTAAAGATTGTTCGCGAGTCTTTCTTGGTAGCTCGATCTTGTTGCTAAAATGCTCGAAATAGACATTAAAATGCGGCTTAGATTGTGAGTCGTCACGTAACCCAAACAGCAAAAATACGGGTGCTTTGAGAACCGAGGCTAACATAAATGGACCTTGAGGGAATGGAGCTTCCTTACCTAAGAACTCAGCCCATACTGAGCGGCTCTCTTTGCTGGTGGAAGTTCGATCGCCAACAATCACGATCCATTCGCCTTGCTCTAGTTTCTGTTGTAACAAGATAGCGGTATCAGGCCCCATCGATGTCACCTGAATCAGATTTAAATCAGACTGCGGGTTAACCGCTTTCATCACGTAATTAAAACGTTCGGCGTGTTCTGTAAAAACCAGGGCGTTGATTTTGATGTTCGAGTGTCTGCGACCTAAAGCTCGGCACAGCTCAATATTGCCAAGGTGAGATCCAAGGATTAGCACACCTTGCTTATTTGCCACCATGCTCTCGAACTGGTCTTGGCCATGAATAGTCAGGTTATCTGCCGAGAAATCACCTTTCCATGCCGCGAGCTTGTCGAGCATCGTATGGCCAAATGAAAGCAGATGGTTGTAACTGGTTAGTTCTCCGGGGAGCTCAATATTTTGCTGTTCCGCATAGGCTTTTAATTGGAATAGATATTGTTCGGAAGCGTTTCGCGCACGCTGGCCCGTCAAGTGGTAGTAACGCATCACACCACGCAGAATGAGGTTGAACACACCGCGACCTAACAAGGTATAAATGGCTAATAACAGCTTAATGCCTAATACTGTGCCGCGTTCTTGAGTGCGGGACCAGTGTGGTTGTTCAGAAGCTTGCGGCTCTGAATCAGTCGATAAATTTGGGTTATTATCAGCTGAATCGGATTTGAAATGGCGAGCAATCAGTTTTGGTGCTCTTGGCAGCATGCTGAAGAATAGACGTGTATGCATCCAACTGATTTTGACGTTATCCCACAACGCATCGAAATGAGAGATGCCGTTCTCAGGATAGATAACGCGCGTTTCAACGAAGTCTATGTCGCAACCTTCCCAATACAGGCGAACCAAAATCTCGATATCGAAGTCCATTCTCGAACCAACATCGTACTTATTCAACACAGTTTGAGTTTGGTTGATAGGATACGCTCTAAAGCCACACATGCTGTCTTTAATTGATAAAGAAAGGGTTTCTATCCATACCCAGATATGTGTCGCGTAGCGCCCATAGAGCCTTGCTTTGGGTACGCTGTCGTCGTAGATAGGCTGGCCTGATATCAGACGTTGTGGCTTAGCTTGTGAGGCCTCAATCAATGTTGGCAAGGCTTCCAGGTCGTGTTGCCCATCAGCATCTATCTGAATAGCGTGGCTAAAGCCTAGTTGCTGCGCTTTTTTGATTCCGGCTTTTACTGCGCCGCCTTTACCTTGGTTCTGTTCAAGCGTCACCAAGGTTACGTTTGAATTCTCTGCTAGGGGAGACAGAAACTGTTTTGTTGTGAGTTCACTGCCATCGTCAACGATGATGATCGGTAACTCAAAATGATGAAGTGACGACACCACAGCCGGCATGGTTGCGCCATGGTTAAAGCACGGGATAAGGAAGCAAGCCTTGTAGCTGCTTTCTTTTGTGTGGTGTTGAGAAGTAGCCTCGACGGGAGCGCTATTCACTTTTTTCTCCCAGCTTCATTTTGCCTGAAGAGTGGGTCTGTTCACCGTTGTTTGATGTGTAACTAAAGCTCAGCTTGTCTTTGTCAGCATCCCATTTGAGTGATAGCTGGATTGTAGCGTCAGGCAGGATAGGCTCTTGGAACTTAATGACTTCCATTCCTTTAAAGAAACCAGGAACGCCTAACTCTTGGACTGCGTAGTGAAGTGCCCAATCAATTTGCGTGACGCCAGGTAGAATAGGGAAGCTCTTGAAGTGCCCATTAAAGTCGGTGATATCTCCGCTAACATGAAGTGTCAGGGTCGATTCATTTTCTACCGTGTCTACAGCAATGATGTTTGGTTTTCTTTTATCCATAGGGCGTGCTTAGAATCCTTGGGCAAATATTGGTTCTTTGACAAAAATATAAAAAGATAATCTCAGTGTAAAATACGATCAGCGGTTTCTATGATTTTATTAGCTGTTCTATGTGAGATGTTAATCGCTTACCTTGGCTGTTGAGGGGGATCTCATCGACAACACGGTATTTTCTCGGGATTGCGATTGGCTCTAACCACTTTCTGAGTTCTGTACGCAGCATCAACCAGAATTTACCTTTGCTCATGGTCGATAGAGCGGCTTGGCCTTCATCTGATAATACCAAAACAGAGGCTAATATTAATCGCTCAGGCTCCTCAAATGGAATAACCACGCACTCACTTATCCAAGGCAGTTGCTCCAGTCGCTTTTCCACTTCAACCAGTGATACTCGCTTTTCTTCTATCTTGATCACTCGGTCCGTTCGGCCCTTCAATATGAATTGATTCTCCGAGACCATCTCGCACTCATCAGAGGTTTGATACCAGTTATTCTTATCGATGTACGGCGACAATAACTTAATGCAACTCTCACTGTTGAGACTAGCCTCAATACAGGCAAAAAGCTGCCAAGGCGTTTGAGCGCTCTCTTGCTGACGAAATGCGATGCCACCGGTTTCTGTGCTACCAAAGACTTCAATCGGTAAATGACCAAGCAGATCTCGTGACTGGTGAGCCGACTCGGTAGGCAATGGACCACCCGAAGAGAAGATTCCTGCAAGTTGTACCTTGTTGGTCTCATGCTTTAATCGTTTAAGTAGCGCTGGGCTGCTGATCAGTACACAGTTTTGATTTGCGTGAGATAAGATCTGTTCTGGGTATTCAAGGTTGTGTCGAGCAAATGGAACACCAGAGCATAGTGGCCATAAGATTCTAAACAGCAAACCATAGATATGTTGATGAGAAACTGTGCTTTGGATTTGGTTTCCCTTGAGTAACTCACCCCAGTTCTTGTGTAACTGAGCGGTCTCAATATCGAGGTGCTCTAACGTTTTATCTATCGCTTTTGGCGTGCCACTTGAACCTGAAGTGAACAGAGTTAATGGGACTGTTGCCAAATCAATGGTCGTAAGATTCTCGGTTAGAGGTTTTTGTGCTTCAGTGTTTGAATCCAATAAGGTTTGGATATTACGAACGTCATTCACCTCAACTTCGCCAATCGAGTTATCAACTAGCAGGCAATCAAACTGCTTACTTAACTCAGCAAGCGCACATGGCTGGTAGTTGCCCGGTAAGATGATGTGTTTGTTGGCTGCTGTACATGCCAAAAAGGCCACCGCAAATAGGTAGCTGTCTTGGGTACAAATCGCGATTCGTTGAAAAGGGGATAAAGACAAAAATTGTACGAGTTGAGATAAGTCGTCGTTAAATGTTTGCCACGTAATCTCGCTATTGTCGTCAAAGCAGACAATAGATTCAGGGGCTCTGTCCTGGCTAAGAAGCTCAGACAACGAGGTGTAAGATACGGTTTGGGTCATAACAATTTAACTCTGACGAATGCGCTGTCTTACTACCCACTCTCCTGCAAAGAGTAACCCTGCAAACAGATAGCTGAGTAAGCCATTGTATAGGGTCCATACTTCTAGCGGTTGGAAGCAGGTGTAAAGGGCAATAGAGCCATTGATAACAAAGAACAAGCACCACACTTTGGTGACTTTTCGTGTGTAATCAACGCCACTTTTCGGAAGTTCAGGCTCTTGAAGGCGAGCAAGACGTTCGATAATCGTTTGTGGTTGCCATAGGCTCGAAGCGAATACAACCAGCATACAAACATTAACGATAACGGGATAATAGGTTAGCCAGCCGTGTTGCTTAAAGGCTAAGCCTAAAGCCAGCAGAACAATACCGGCACTTCCACTGATCCAAGCTAGGTGTTTTAGCTCTTTGATTTTAGCCTGACCGCCGGTGAAAATGCGTACAGCAAAGATAGCGGCTAAGGCAATACCAACGGTTTGTAAGCCAAACTTGTTGAGTCCAAAGTAAACCGCTATTGGATAAGTGAAAAGTATAATTGCCGACAGTAAAGTCAGCAGAGGACGCATTAGGCGTCCTTCAATAGTTCAACCACAGATTCGACAACGTCATTAACGGTGCGCACTGCTTTGAACTCTTCAGGTTTTATCTTCTTACCTGTGACGTTCTGTAGGTGAACGACCAAATCAACGGCATCAATGCTGTCTAGGTCTAGATCAAGATAGAGATGAGCTTCAGGGGTGATATCTTCAGCGTCAAGCTCGAACAGCTCAATAAGCGCATCTTTAACCTGGTTGTATACTTCTTGTTGGTTAGCTTGTGTCATAAAGATCTGTCTAGTTATTCGTTTGAGAAGAGATGTAGTTCGCTAGATTTTCAACTGACGCAAAGTGCTGTCGAGTGTTTGAATCATCTGCATCGATAACAATGTTGTACTTTTTCTTGATAGCAAGGCCAAGCTCAAGGGCATCGATAGAGTCTAGTCCAAGTCCATCACCAAATAGTGGAGCTTCCGTTTCAATCTCATCAATGCTCATGTCTTCAAGGTTCAATGCGTCGATGATCAGTTGTTTCAGTTCGTTGTGTAATGTTTCCACTTTGGCCTACTTAATGCTTTATCTGAATGCTGCTTTAAGGGGGCGATTCTACATTATATGAGGTATTTTCGAAATGCCGATATCGCCTGTTATGTTATTGATACGCTAAATGTTTTCTTCGGAAGGGAAAATTGTTTGTGCAAGATGATGATTAAGGCGCCTTGCTGCCGAAGTTAAATTATTTGAGCCTTCAATAAATGGTTCGACTTCTATTTTACCTTTCACCGCGACATGAAAAAAGGGCTTCGACGCAGGAACTTGATACCATTTTTTCTCTTTCGTTAAGAATGTCGGAGAAACCGTAATATGAATCACGCGTAAATCGGTTTGTGTTCGAGTCGCGATTTGTGCCGCCCCACGCTGTAAGGATGGTTCAATTCCTGGCGTTGTGCGAGTTCCTTCGGGAAAAATCAGCATGACATTGCCACGTGAGAAGCGTTCTTCACAGCGCTCTAAAAGATCGTCAGGGGCTTGGTTCGGTATATAACCTGCCGCTTTGACAATCCTTTTCATAAAAGGGTTTTCCCAAATGGCCGCTTTGACGAGGCAATCACATTGAGGAAGTTGAGAGGCGATCAGCACATAGTCAATCAAACTTGGGTGGTTGGCGACGATAATGCAGTTACGGTCGTTACGCAGTAGTTCTGCACCATCAATTCGGTAATCGATTGCTCCGGTGAACTTCATGATCTGGCAAAACGCATTGAATGAGAAACGGATTAATCGCTGTGCTTTAAGCTCTCTTTTAATGGTATTGGGATTGGTTAGCGCGATAGTCGGTAAGATTAAGAAGCTCAATACTAAGCCACCCAAACCAAAGATGGTAAAGCAGAGGCCTGTCGCGAATACTCGCCAATACTGGTCTACTCTGCTCATTACGCTGTACCTGTCTCGGTGTTATTTACCCAAGACCAAGTTTGGTGCTTGCCAGCAATAGCCCACCTATTTGTACCTAATAAGATATGTTGGAGCGTTTGTAACCCTTGTGGTAACACGGAAGGTGCTTGGTTGGTCTCTACTGTCCTAGTAATAGAGTATTCACTGCCAGCGGTGAGCACTAAGCCCAGCGCATAATCAGCAAAGTTCTGTGTTTCGTACTCTTGGTAGAGCTCGGGCAGAGGTTGGTCGAAATCGATAACTAACACTCGATGCGACGGATATTGATGAAGGTAAAGATAAGCTTCGATCAGAGCGTTGTGGAAAGTATCTTGCCCTGCGGCTATTGAAGTCAGTGGAATCGGTGCTTTGGCGGCAATGGTGGTTAGACCAGCTGCGGTATTATGTACCGACTGCGAGAACGCCATTGGTGAGGCATCGTCACCTTCTAATATCGACTGAATTAAAGTGGCGGTTCGATGCAACTCACCATGTCGGCTAGCAAAGACCAGATAATCAATCGAGGTGTCTTTTAATAGGGTTAACGCGGTTTGGACAGCAAGTTTGCTTTGCACACTCATTCGGCGGCGCATCATTGGAGGAATAGCTTTAAATTCAGTTGAGCCATCTTGTGGCCAATCTAAATTAGTGCTCCACGCTTGCCATTCAGCAATAGAATTGAGCCCCGCTGAATTTGCAGACCATTTCTCAATATTAAACGACATTAATTGGGATTGATTTGACATAGAGTATTGATTTGCTTTGAGTCTAACTAAATACTATGCGCGCTTATAAATAAACACAGATAAGGAATTTAAATGAAATTACTAAAAATAGCAGTTTCAATGTTATTCATATTCGTTCTTGCAGGATGTGGACGCGTCCAACCTGTAATGAATGTTGAGGATACTCCAGTTGCACTGAATCTTCAAAGTAAACAGGTTAAATCAGCTATTTCTGAATCTGCTGAAAATCGAGGCTGGTTGGTTTCAGAAATAAAGCCTGGTTTGATCCGCGCTGAATTGTATGTTCGTTCGCACCACGCTGTGGTTGAAATTCCTTATAGTGATAAGTTTTACTCTATTCTTTACGTTGAATCAGAGAATTTGAAGTACGACGATGGTGAAATACACCGTAATTACAACCGTTGGGTTAATAACTTAAACGTTGATATTAAACGTAAGCTTGCGCAAATGGCAGCTGAGTAACTCTCTATTATTTAAAGTTAGGTTTTTCGTGTCGGAATATAAATTAGATCCATTCAACGCATTAGAAGCAAAAACAGAAGCGCAGAAATTGTCTTTCGCTCCGATTGTTTTTCATACTGCTCGTACACTTCGTGATTTAGGCATTTTGAAAGCGTTAGATGACGCGGGCAACGAGGGTTTACCAGCAGAGTCTATCTCTGAATCGACCGGTGTCTCTGAGTACGGCGTGAAAGTCCTGCTCGATATGGCGTTAAGTGCTCATATTGTGACTTGGGAAAAGCCTAACTACAAAATGGCTAACCTTGGTTTCTACCTTCTGCATGATGGTATGACTAACGCAAACATGGATTTCACAGCCGATGTTTGTTATGCCGCGATGATGCATCTAACAGAAGCGATTGAAGAAGGCACACCTGCAGGCTTGAAAGAGTTGGGTGATTGGGAAACCATTTACCAAGGCTTGTCTCAATTGCCAGAAAAAGCAAAAGAGAGTTGGTTCAAGTTTGATCACTTCTATTCGGATCGCTCGTTCCCTGTGTTACTTGAAAAAGTCTTCAGCAAGAAACCTAAGTCGCTGGTGGATATCGGCGGCAACACGGGTAAGTGGGCGATGCAATGCTGCAACCATGATGCGGACGTTGAGGTGACGATTGTTGATTTGCCACAGCAGCTAGAAATGGCAATAGCAAACGCGGCAAAGCATGGTCATCAAGAGCGAGTCACGCCATTCCCAGCGAATATGCTCGATAAACAGCAAACTCTGCCAACGGGCGCGGATGTTTGGTGGATGAGTCAGTTCCTTGATTGTTTCTCGCCAATGGAGATTCTGAGCATATTAAAGCGCGTTCGCTCTCATATGTCAGAAGATGCGACTGTCTATATCCTTGAACTGTTTTGGGATTCACAGAAATACGATGCGGCTTCTTATAGCTTAAACGCGACGTCTCTCTACTTTACCTGCTTGGCCAATGGCAACAGTCGTTTTTACCGCAGTGAAGATTTCTTAGAGATCGTTGAAGAAGCGGGCTTTGAAGTGGTAACTCGCACCGACGATATCGGTCTTGGTCACACGCTTCTTGAATTGAAAGCTGGCGCGCAATAAAAATAACAAACATGGCTTAAATAATGAAAAAACTATCAACTCAAGTGGTGATCATCGGAGCTGGGCCATCAGGGTCTATTGCTGCGTCTTTACTTCATAAAAAAGGCATCGATGTTCGAGTGATTGAAAAGAGCGTATTCCCTCGATTTTCTATTGGTGAAAGCCTATTACCAGCTTGTATGGAAGTGATTGAACAGGCTGGGATGACTGACGCAGTGATCAACGCTAACTTCCAATACAAAGATGGCGCTGCCTTTCGCAAAAATGGCGTTTATACGGCGTTTAATTTTGAAGACAAGTTCTCTTCTGGCCCTGGAACTACGTTTCAGGTTCAGCGAGGTGCCTTTGATAAGGTTTTGGCAGATACGGCTGAGGCGCAGGGTGTCTGCATTGATTACCAACATGAGTTAATGGGCATTAATTTCACCGACGACAGCATCATTTTAGATGTACAAGTGCTGGGTGGAGAGCGTTATCAGATAGAAGCGCAATACGTTCTGGATGGCAGTGGTTTTGGTCGAGTGCTACCAAAAATGCTTAACTTGGCAGAGCCGTCATCGCTCCCTCCACGCAAAGCTATTTTTACGCACATTAACGATCATATTGCAGAGGTGGATACCGATCTTGAATATGACCGAAATAAAATTCTTATCTCTGTGCATCCAACCAACCCTGATGTTTGGTATTGGTTGATCCCGTTTAGTAACGGTGTCTCTTCGTTTGGTGTCGTAGGAGAGCCTAAGTTCTTTGAGTCCTATCCAGAAGACAAGATTGCTGCAATTAAACAGCTGGCAGCGGAAGAGCCGGGCTTGGCTGAGATACTGGCAAGCGCCGAGTATCCAAACCCTGCGGGTGAAATTGGTGGCTATTCTGCCAATGTAAAACATTTGGCGACGGATAAGTACACGTTGCTTGGCAATGCCGGCGAGTTCCTTGACCCGGTGTTCTCGTCAGGCGTGACGATTGCGATGAAGTCGGCACAGTTTGCGGTTGAGTGTGTCGAAAAGCAACTTAACGGTGAGAAGGTAGATTGGGAACGCGATTATGCCGCTCCTTTGATGGTTGGTGTAAACACCTTTAGAACGTATGTTGAGGGGTGGTACTCAGGTACTTTGCAGGATGTGATTTTCTATCAAGATCCAAATCCAAAGATTAAGCAGATGGTGTGCTCAATTCTGGCGGGTTACGCATGGGATCAAGCCAACCCTTATGTGAAAGAGTCTAAGCGCCGATTGGCGACACTGGCTGAGATATGCCGAAACTAGGTAATCGATTTTGTATGTAGCAATACTCTAAATTGCCACGATGGATCGTCATAAATTAAAAACAGCCGCAATGTGCGGCTGTTTTTGTATCTGAAAAATATGGGCGGTCAGCTTAATCGGATTTAAGCCTATTTTAAGTCGATGCTGTTCAATCGTCCCATAAATATAAGTAGATCAATTACGTCTTTGTGAGCATCAAGCAGCGCACGTTTGGTTTGGCTATAAGCTGCAAGTCGGCCGTGCTTTCTGATTGAACATACCTTGGTTTTGTACTTGTAGTCACCATTCTCAGAGAAGACGCGCCACTTAGCGATGTAGCATTCGTCGCGGTGTTCAGGATCACTCTGAGTTGGATTTGGTTTGAATACAATTTTGGGTTCTAGACTATGAGGCAGGCGCGTCATCAGGTAGGGCTCTTTGAGGACTTTGGGCCAAAATTTGCCCCATAGCTGTCTGCCCAGTTCATCTCTTAATTTAATGGTTTTCTTCAGTGCTTTGTCTTCACCCATACGAACAAAACCGACCGACCGATGCAACACCGTATCTTCGGGAGTATGAATGTGGATCTTAAAAGCGGTTTTACCTTTCGAGATAAAGCGGTAACCGGTAGCACCAATTAGATTATTCTGACTCATAGTTTGCTAAGTGATGATTATGTTATTAATAAGATTACGCCAAATACTGCAAAACCGAAACTAATACCCATGAAAAAAAATAAAGCCTTAACAAAAGTGCTAAGGCTTTATTAGAAACTGTGAGGCGGGCGTGTCGCTAACTACATGATTTTCTGCATCACATCACCAATTTGAATGCTTCCAGCAAGGCTTGGTTGGTCGATCGTCAGTTCTGCTTCGTTTTCATAAACGCGAGAAACGGTCAGTGTGATATCGCTTTGAGATACCTTATTACGTGGCAAGCCGCGTTGGTCGATAAACGAACCTGTGTGCCACAGTTGCAGTTTGTCACCTTGTTGAACACCATGCATTCGACCTAAATCAATGGTCACCGTGTTACCAAATACCGCTGCCACCTCTGGAAGCGTGATCTTACATGACACTTCAGATTCCAAGTCCAACATAATATTGCGGCTAACACGCAGCATCATACTGCCGTAGGTTGATGCCCAGAAACGAGCACTGCGGGTGTCCACTTCACTGGTCTTAGCAAATGGCCACTTTGCCACTTCACGATAGCTACGGTTGTAAACCTGATGTCCTGTTTTACCATCGAAGACTTGCATCTCTAACGCAAACTGACGATTGATGATGTCGTCTTTCAAAAGCTTGGATTCGATGGTCGCGGTTAAATCGGTAATGTCGCCACCAATGATGTACTGCGCGCCAGTGTCTTGGGCGATCATCTTGATCACCTCTGGTCGACGCTTGTCGATATCGTAATTGGTCGTGCCAACGGAAACAAAGCTGCGAGACTCTTGCGCCAGCTGTCGGTCCACGACATGGCCAAAATCATCACCAATGTTATAGATTCTGCCCATTACAGCTTGCTGAGGGGAGGTCACATCAATGTTGCCGACTAAAAATGTCTTCTTGTATTGGCTCTCATGGCAAGCATTTGCCGAAGGATAGATATCGATCCTTGCGGTGATCATTATATTGCCACTGCGTTTTTTCTCTTTCTCTACCAAGATGTAGCGCACTTCATGATTGGTAAATTGAAACTCTTTCTTGTTTGCGTCGAGGTACGGCGTGAGGTTGGAGATACTACCAATATCAGCACCTGAGAACTGGATCGCTTTATATACCGCGTCTTCCAGAGCATGAACCCTTGCCGTTTCCTCTGAGGATACGATGGCTGCGGTACCGGTAACTTCATACCAAGAGGCATGAGCACTGAAGCTTATGGTTATCAGTGAACTTATTGAAAATAAGTAAGAAATTATTTTTTTCATCTATTCGTTACCAGTTGGGTATAAATATTGCTTAACAAATAACTATAAGCTTGAAGCTGACTTAAGTGCGTTTTTCTTAATCTGAACCATTAATGAAAAGCAAAGACTGTTCCAACATTGTAATCCATTGAAAAGAATAATGGTGAGAACATATTGGAACAGGGAGCACTAAACCTATCTGGAGATAAGAGAATGAAAAAATGGCTCGTAGTAATGAGTGTCATGTTGTTGACCTCATGCGCTTATTCGCCAATCTATAACGGCAAGTCTGAATATTCAGGCAGTCAGTTTATGTTGATGGATAGCCCTCGTCATACCATGGATTTCTTCGTGGAAAGTATGACCGAAGATCTGATCATTTCGAATACGAGTATCTCAGCAAGAACTCCGATTGCGATTACGTCGTTTGTTGACCTGCAACACATGGACACAACGAACTGGCTAGGAAACTCGGTATCAGAAGGTTTCATTCATCAGTTTCAGCGTCGTGGCTTCAAGGTTGTTGATTTCAAAACAACAGGTTCTATTCAAGTGACTCATCAAGGTGACTTTGCGTTAAGCCGCGATTGGAAAGACTTAGCTCAAGAACAAGACGTACAGTACGTACTGACAGGCACTATGCTTCGCCAAGAAGGTGGTGTGTTAGTCAATGCTCGTGTTGTTGGCATGCAAACTCGCATTGTCGTGGCGACGGCACAAGGCTTCTTGCCTGCAGACCGTATTGGTCGTGACCTAGATACTCTAAACAGTATTCGAACTCAAGATGGCGTTATCATTCGTTCTGACCCAACGATCAGCCAGCCTTATACTGTTATTCTTCGCCCTTAGGAGTTCGAGATGAAGAAGTTAATATTTGTTGTTGCCGCTTTACTGCTTGTTGGCTGTCAGCCACTGCAAAACATGAGGCCAGACGACTACTTAGTTGCCGTTGGCTACGCGAGTATCAGTGAGCAGAAAGGACGTAACGATGAAGAAAGACGTATCCGTGCGATGAGAGCTTCTAAGATCGACGCCTATCGTGAACTTGCAGAACAAGTTTACGGTATGCGAGTGAGTGGTCGGGCAGAGCTTGAAGATCAACGCCTTGGTACGGAACGTACTTCTGGTGCGGTTGATGGCGTAATCCGCGGTGCAGAAGTTGTACGCAGCTACCCTGTGGGCGATAGCTATGTTACTGAGCTTCAGCTTGATATCCGTAAGATGGAACAGTTACGTAATTACGGTGAAGTTCAACCTGTACCTGAAAAGAGACAACAAACGCTGTTCTAGCCCAAGGGGCGTCTAGCGATAGGACTATCCAGTTATATTGGCTGCTTTCGTTTTCCAGATGGCGTATCGGCAACCAATAACTAATATGAATGTAAAAGCGGCAAGTATGAAAA
>NZ_JBFRTQ010000074.1:22591-26398 GCF_041474195.1 Vibrio sp. 10N.222.52.C3
TGAAAATACTTGCCGCTTTTTTGTTTATCGATTTTGTCAGGGCGTTCAAAGGCTGATTAGGTGTTTTAATAAAAGATAACGACAGGAATAGTCTGAGATACAGATAAACGGTTAACAAGGGGTATTACTGAAGAGGAAGAGTTAACTTAACTAGGCTTTTACGTTGGTTCCCAGCGTAGAGATAGTATGCGTTTGACCACCGGCATTGTAGGTCATGCCAATTTTTCCGTGACTTTGCTGCATCATATTGCTGAGTTTTTTGAAGCTAAGGTGCGCTCGATTTAAGGCTTCGCCATTCACAAGGTTCGCTTGCTGGCAATCGTGCACTATGGACTGGATCTTAGTGACTAACTGAGCAAGTTCAGGGTTCTCGGTCAGTTCTGAGATATTGGTATGGGCTGCGATTCGCTGATCGGTTGATCTTAGTTGTTCAACTAGGACCACTTTTTCTTTGGCGATTCGCTCAATATCGTTTGATTGTCGGCTCGTAATAGCGGTTTTCTCTGAACTTAGTAATTCAGATAAGGCTTTGGCATTTTGAAGTTGAAAATTAACTAAATCTGCTAGTGCCGCCATAACGTAAACCTATTCATAACCTCGTGTACTTTAAGACAATAACTTCAATGAAAAGTTAGTGTTTTCTTAAAGGCCTTTTAATTCATCTTCGAACTTGATCATGTTGTCAGCCAGTTTCTCTGGATCGACAGTGTATGAACCATTCGCAATTGCTTCTTTGATCGCTGCTACTTTCACAGAATCAAAGCTTGGCTGTGCTGCCATATCTTGGTGGAGCTGACCAATCGCTTTGCCTTGTTGGCTCAGTGAAACCGCATCTTTGCTTGCTGGTGATTTAGTTGATACATCAGAGCGTGATGCCTCAGAACTAGAATCAGAGCGTACTGCTGATCGGTTAGTGGTCGTTAGGGTTTGCCCTGAACGAATATTATCAATGCCTGCCATAGTTAAGCCTTTTTCTTCAAAAATGGGAACCTGTACAGTCAATATCGACCAAGGGTTCGAATACTTTAGCAATTTTTAGCTCAATAGTCGAAAAGGGACAAAACACCGCAGCCGTTATATTTGGCGTTAGAGTTGAGGGTGAAATCGCTAACGATACCGTCAATTTAGAAGTAAAGAGTTAAAAGTAAACCGTGACTTCAGACATGCTGGTAACAATCCCTTCAATTATACGCTGTGATTTATCATTTTTCACTCTTACTTGATCACCCATAGAGCCATCGGTAAGCGCAGTTCCTTTGGTGGTAATGGTCATGCCACCTTTTACTGCCTGTATGATAACCTTCTCGTTTCGGCACACGACACAGATATCACCTCTTTCTACAACATCGCCCGGTCTTAGGTTCTTTTTTACCTTAGCGCCGATGACCTGATGTGGAGCTGTGAAACCTTGGCGACGAAACTTGTTAAGAGAAATCATAGCGGTGGTGACATCGTATTGACCGACGATTTCGCCTCTCGCGAGTGAGCGAGTGGTGGTGACAAGAGGCACCGACATCGAAAGGCGCACCGGTACATAAACTCGCCACTCATCAGGAACACATTGCACTAAAACCGTAATACTGCTGCGGGTATTGGTGGTCGTTGAAGCGCTGGTCTCTAAAGGCACTGGGCAGTCTGTCGCTTTGATTCTTGAGTCAACATTTGCTGAATTAACAAAGAGTTCGCCACCTTGTGGCTGCTCAACTGTATCAAGGATATGTTGCTCCGCTGCAGACTGAATCATCTCAATTTGTTCTGGGGTCGCAGCTTGTACAAAAAAACTAAACAATATTGATAAAATGCCGATAAACTTAGCGACAGTTTTAAAAGTAGCTCTACACATTGCTATGGAAAGAGGTGGCAAATTTGTTTTATAATACGTCATTCCGTTTCTCTGGTGGTTCGTAGCCTGCAGTAGACTAACACTTTTTATACAAAAAAGTTTGATATGGAGATGAGCTCATGACGGGTATTCTTGATTCGGTGAATCAGCGTACGCAACTCGTCGGTCAAAACCGATTAGAATTACTAACCTTTCGCCTAATGGGGCGTCAGCGTTACGGCATTAATGTCTTTAAAGTAAAAGAAGTGCTGCAATGCCCTAAGCTGACAAAGATGCCAAACTTGAACCCACTGGTTAAAGGTGTAGCACACATTCGTGGCCAAACGATCTCTGTGATCGACTTGAGCTTAGCGATTGGTGGCCGTCCTACAACGGATATTGAAAAGTGTTTTGTGGTTATCTCTGAGTTTAACCGAACCATTCAAGGTTTCTTGGTAAGTTCAGTTGAGCGCATTATTAACATGCACTGGGAATCGATTCTTCCGCCGCCAGATGGCGCAGGTAGAGCTAACTACCTGACAGCGGTAACCAACATTGATAATGAATTGGTAGAAATTCTTGATGTTGAGAAGATCCTTGCAGAAATTTCTCCTGTTGATGAAACAATGGACAGCAAGATTGCTGAAGATATTGCGAAAGTAGAACAAGAGAAAGAACTGGTTCGCCGCATCTTGATTGCTGATGACTCGACCGTTGCTCGTAAGCAGGTTCAACGTGCTATTGAGTCGATTGGTTTTGAAGTTATCTCGGTGAAGGATGGTAAAGAAGCCTACGAGAAGCTGATACAGATGTCATCAGAAGGCAGTATTTACGATCAGATTTCATTGGTGATTTCTGATATCGAAATGCCAGAAATGGATGGATACACGCTGACTGCTGAGATTCGTCGTCACGCCGAACTTAAAGATCTATACGTAATTTTACACTCATCGTTGAGTGGTGTATTTAACCAAGCCATGGTTGAGCGTGTTGGAGCTAACTCCTTCATCGCTAAATTCAACCCAGATGAGCTTGGTGCAGCTGTAAAAGCTGCGTTAACTAACTAAAAGAGACATTAATGACTGCTATAACAATAAGTGATCAAGAGTATCGCGATTTCAGCCGTTTCTTAGAATCTCAATGTGGCATTGTATTAGGTGATAGCAAGCAGTATTTAGTGCGCAGTCGTCTAAGCCCATTAGTAACGAAGTTTAAGTTAGCTTCTTTGTCTGATTTGTTGAGAGATGTAGTAACAGGTCGAAACCGTGAGCTGCGTGTGGCTGCTGTCGATGCCATGACGACGAACGAGACACTTTGGTTCCGTGATACTTACCCGTTTGCTGTGCTTGCGGATAAGCTTCTACCGGAAATAGCGGCAAATAAACGTCCTATAAAGATTTGGTCTGCGGCAAGCTCTTCAGGCCAAGAAGCATACTCAATGGCAATGACGATTCTTGAAACTCAAGCTCGTAAGCCAGGTATGCTGCCAAATGTATCGATTACCGCAACTGACATCTCAGCAAGTATGTTGGATATGTGCCGCACTGGCGCTTACGACAACCTTGCATTGGGACGTGGACTTTCTCCAGAGCGCCGTCGTACTTTCTTTGAAGATGCGGGCGATGGCCGTATGAAAGTGAAAGATAACGTCAAGCGCATGGTGAACTTCCGCCCTCAGAACTTGATGGACAGCTATGCATTGTTAGGCAAGTTCGACATTATTTTCTGTCGTAACGTGCTGATTTACTTCTCGCCTGATATGAAGTCAAAGGTACTTAACCAGATGGCAAATAGCCTGAACCCTGGTGGGTACTTACTATTGGGCGCGTCTGAATCGTTAACAGGCTTAACCGATCGTTTTGAAATGGTTCGCTGTAATCCAGGCATCATCTACAAATTAAAGTAACGAGCGGCACCGATATTAGGTGTAAGGTTACCGTCTAAATTTAAAACCCAGCCAAGTGCTGTAATGCCGTTCACTTAAG
>NZ_JBFRTQ010000075.1:0-70481 GCF_041474195.1 Vibrio sp. 10N.222.52.C3
GAGTAATTAGGTAAAGACAAAATGAAAATTATAAACAAAACAAAAGAAATTCAGTCACAGATTATCGAGGCATTTGAAGCTCGCCATGCCACGAAAGTATTCGATCAAGAAAAATATAAAACATAGCACCTCAAATATGATAAATTTCTGCTAATAAAGTATCGTGCTACACAACGAGATCACTGATCTCAATGTTGCCATAAATATTGTGTTTGGCTACGCGCAACTTTAGATGAGCCAAGTTTTCATTTTTCCTAACCAGTTCCGTGATAGTAGATTTGTCAAATTCGCTCATACCGTAACCAAAAATGATAGATTCAAATGCATCAAACGGCATTCGTTTGAGGTTGATTTCAGGGTAGCTCTTAAGCATAGGGGACAGTCCATTAGGTAATTGAACGCAAAGTCTGGTTGTACTAATGGCCCTACTTTCTCTTCGCATAACATAAGAGGACATACAATTCGAGTTTCATCTTCAGAAGACCACTGTTTGGCTTTCGAATATAGCAGCCGTTCCGAGAGTTCAATTACATCAATACCATTGCTACTAAGAGATTGCATAACTCCTAATGGATTTCCTAAATCCGCAACATGGAAGTTTTTCAACGGAGCACCATTCATTCTCATCATACCTTTATAATATGTAAGAGAAGCTCTTTTATCTGGAGTATAACTAACATCTTTCGGGGGAAGTTGGTTGAAAAATGCATGATTCTCATTGAAAGTAACAGCTAGTCCCCTACCTTCACTAGCATAATGTGTCCACATAAGTTCATTTGTGTCAGACTTTGACAGGGATAAACCCCCTAACTGGCAGCTTAATGCCTCAACTAAAAATGAGTTAACTCTTCCAGCCGTTTTAGTCAGTTGCTCCCGATCATAATCTTCCATTGAGTTGAAGCCTTCTTGATCTAGCATATGCGGGAAATGGTCTCCATATCGAGAGCCACACGGTTTTAGGAAGAAGTTTTCTAATTCTTCATTTGATGGGACATAGGAAGGATCGGTTTGTATTTTATCATGTTCTTTTTTTGCCCATGCATAATCCGCTGGTGAAAGCTCATTAAAATATGGCCATAATCTCGCCTCACTTCCTTTATCATTAAGGTATTTAGGCTGAGTCATGCGAAATAAACCGTTTGATATAAATTCTACTCTTGGTGACCAACTATTGGTTCTATTATCGAAAACCAAACCATAATACTTTACAAGCATTAGTACTCTCCAGTCATGTAAGCCTACCTATGCGGCGCTGAGCTACCTTCCACACACATAATGCGCCATATTTTATATGCTTGCAATTTACAATCAGTCCGTCACTTGAATCAAAAATTCATGAATTAGAATGCAGTGAAGCTATTTAGAGCAACAGAAAACCATTACACACCTTCAGATAACTTTTCATAAGGCAAAGTCACACTAACAGGTGATGAATGAGTATTTACTCTGAATGGTTTTGGGGCACTTTCGAGTTAGAAAGTGCCACGGGTAAAAATTCAATCCGAGAAGCTTTTGGACAAAAGTGTGTCAACGGTTTTGCTAAATTAGCAAATTACGGATTAGTCTACGTACTGCAAATTGCTTTTCTAGCTCTATGCGTTTATAGTCTTCACCAGTTTGAGGGAGTAGCTATTTTGCTTTGCTAGCATTGCAAAAGGTTGTGTCAACATATTTGACCAGACGTCATGGTGCAACCAGTAGTTTTTAGTACCTACCCAGCGAGACTCGAACAACTTACACACTTTATGCGAGGGCTAAGTGTGGGGTTGTTCGTGTTTGTTATAAGCCCTCTGAATACTTATTCTATGACTGTTTTTTTACTCCCATCGTTAGCGTTATCAATCGGCTTAGTTTTAGTGGCATTCAGTGCAGATCGGCTTATTTCTGCATCTGCAACCTATGCCAAGCATTGCAACATATCATTGATTTTTATAGGTATGACTGTTGTTGCGTTTGGAACATCGGCCCCCGAATTACTCGTATCCGCCGTTGCTGCTTTAAATAATGCAGGAGAGTTGGCTGTAGGCAATGGTATTGGTTCTAATATTATTAATATTGGTCTTGTGCTTTCCATTGCTGTGTTAATGGCTCCCATCCAAGCTAACAAGCGCTTTATCAAAAAAGAGTTTCCGATATTGGCAGGATCAATGCTGATCTGTAGCGCACTGATGTCCACAGGAAAGCTAAATATTACAGACGGTCTATTATTGGTGATTTTTCTAGCCGTATACTGTTTCTATTTAGCTAAGTCCGTAAGACAAGGTGAGGTTTCTGAAGATGATCTCGAGTTCTTGCCATTAACTAAAAAACGAGCCGGGTGGGAAAGTTTAGTGATGTTGTTACTGCTGTTAACCTCATCGCGGTTAATGGTCTGGGGAGCGGTTAACTTGGCTCAACTAGCTGGTTTGAGCGAGCTTACCATTGGATTGACTATAATTGCATTTGGGACAAGCTTACCCGAGCTAGCCGCAGCGATTGCTGGAGTACGAAGAGGAATGTACGACATTGTATTTGCTACTGTAATCGGCTCGAATATTTTCAATTTATTGGGTGTAATCGCTATACCTTCGATATTAGGCAAAGAGTTAATCATTCCAGATCAAGTTTTTAGCCGAGATGTCCCTTACATGATTCTTTTAACAGTGGTATTAGGTGGCATGCTCACTGTTCCCTTACTTAAATCACAATCATCGAGTACGGAGCGGGCCGCTTACAGTATTCATCGCTTGGGTGGTGGTTTGCTATTGATGATATTCATATTTTATTTAGCGACAGTCGCTCATTCAATTATTTAGGCTTTTCAAGAACATGGTAGCAAAATCCTCCCACCTAGTAAGTTGACAGAGTTAACTCACTTTTATCCCCCTTCCCAACGGTTGCTGCTGTTGGGGGGATCTTTTCCAATATAGATCTTTCCATTCGGGCATGAGATCTTACTGTAAACAGATTCAGGTTCAACGTCACCTACGTGCATACCAGATTTTAGCATTAGAAATCTTTGGTCGATCTCAGCAAGCTAGTTTAGCGAAGAGCATCAACTCTAAGTAGAAAAGGGGCAAATCCGTGTTAGTCCTACTAAAAATCCCCTCCTAGCCTCCCCTTAATCAGTATCTACAATCCATTGTGGTTCGTAGAAAGGGGAGGAACTGAATACAGATCGTTACATGTGCAGTTACACATTCAGCGCTAAAGAAGGTTCTCCCCCTCGGTCGTCAATCTAGAGGGGGGATAAACTTAATTGGAGGGGGAGTTAGAGGGGGTGGGTGTTCGAAATCAGCCCGAACGCACAGGATATCAATGCTCTCAATTCAGAAAAACATTACGCTTCACCCAAAAGATTGGAATGCCTAAGCGTTCCAATTTTAATATCTGATTTACCTACGCCGCCTAGTGCACCGAATCATAAATCAATGTGCTTCTTCAGCTCTTAACCAAAACTCGGACAGGTCTTCAAAAAGGTCATCGTTATCTAAGATGCTCAAACGGGTTTCGTTGTAGCCGAGGATTTGTGACGCGTGGAGTTGGGCTGGGCGCGACAATTGGCTTGATAAATTGATCACACCATCGTTGCTGTTGGTATTAAATAGGTCGCCCGAGTTATAACCAAAGGCTAAAAAGTGGGGAATGTGAATCTTACTGCTGTCAATTAATAAGTCAGCGATAAATTTCCCGTCTGGATTTAAATCAACGCATGCCGGCATTACTACGGGAGAGTACTCGACCCCTTGTTTAGCAGACTCGACACCACCAAACGGCGAAGATATGGTGGCTACGCTGCTTACAAAATCGCATAGCTGCCCAATACGGCACTGGCGAAGACTGTTGGTGGCGACAAGCCCGCCCATACTATGTGCCACAACATGTAATTGTTGGATTTTGTATTCCGTTAACACCGTGTGCATGAGGTTATTCAGGCCTTTGGAGTTCAAAGCCAGAGACAAGCCTGAAGAATAGTTAAAGACCCAGATCTGATATTTAGATTGGTCGACTTTTTCAATCAGTGGGGCAAAATCTAACGCAGTGGCGTTGATGCCATGCACAAACAAGATCGGGATTTTGTTTGGGTCGAACTCTGACAGAAAGTAGAGCCCAGCGTTATCTTCGAGCAAAAAGGTCAGCGGCTGCCACATGCCGAGTTTGCCATTTTTTCTGTCAAAAGGTGGAGCTTCCAAGCTCACGACTGTGCCTATGTCGATCAAATCCAATTCGATTTTTAACAGTGAAGATAGTGAACGATCAACAAACGCTCTTGGGGCTTCACTCTCATTAACCGTTAGTGAGACTTCTATTGTTGATCTGTCTTGGTGATCACGTAGGTTGATTACACTGAAAGCTTCATCGGCTTGTAGGGTAAGGTCTTGATTCTTATCTTCAAAGATAAGTAGGTAGTGGATGTTATTCGATACATGTAAGTGAATACTGTCACTGTCTATGATGCCATCGTAGCCATCAACCTCGCCTTTGTTAATGTCTTTGATTTGTTCAATCACCACGGCAGAACCGGAGGCATGTTGATTCAAGGTAACCATGTATTGATTGGTTGTGGAGTCGATGGCTTGTATCTCATTAGATAGATTTCTAAAGTTACCGCACCCTGACAGCAGTGAACTGAGTAATAGCACTGTGCTGATTAAGCGTGCAGTAAGTAATAGCTTCACTCTAATTTCATCCTTATCCCACCCCGATTTATCCATAAATCAATAACCTGAGTTTAATAGTAGCAATAAAACAGCGCTTAATAAAAAGGCAAGCAAACGACTATAAAGTTCGCTTGCTTGCCTGAGAGGTTTCATTACTTAGTGAGTATATTGAACACTAAAGCGTGTTTTTATATACCTTGCCGTCTTTCATGATCAGTTTTTGTGTCTCTGTGTTTGCCACACAAGCAACACTTTCCAGTGGGTTGCCATCGATGATCAATAAGTCGGCATACACGCCTTCAACGATCTGACCTAACTTGCCTTCTTGGTATGGGTGTTGGTAGGTCGACATTTCGAACAAGCGACCACAGTTTGATGTCGCCATGCGAAGCGCGGTGATGGTATCGAATACTTGCTCAATCGCACCAAGTTCATTCAATTGTGTCGCGTGAACGTTGGTTTCACCTACACAGTCAGTGCCAAAATCGATGTTCTGGATGTCGTATTTCTTAATCAATTCTGCCGACTTGAACATGGCTTTACCCACGCGCTCTGTTTTGCGATATGTCTCTTCGTTTGGCAGTGGGATCTTACGCTCTGCAATCAATGAAGAGGTAAAGTAAGACGGGATCACCCAGATACCTTTCTCTTTAATTATCTCGGCAATGTCGTCGTCCATGATAGTCGCATGTTCGAATGACATCACGCCCGCTTCAGCGGCTCGGCGCAGCGACATAAGTGCCGTAATCTGAAGCGGCATCAACCGCAGCTTTCATCTCTTCAGATGTGAACTGCAATGTGTCTAGCGGATCAAACGTTGAAGATGCGCCACCACCCGCCATGATCTTGATTTGGGATGCGCCCATAAATAGCTGTTCGCGAACCGCTTTTAAGACTTCTGAACGACCATCTGCCACTTTCATTGCGCCAAGCTTCCTCATAGGTGAGTCTTCATGGCCGTTTGCTAAACGCTCTTGTGCTTGGTTTTGACGGTAATCGGAGTGACCACAGGTTTGTGAGATAGCTGCCATTGAAGGCAGAATACGTGGGCCAGTGGCATAGCCGTTGTCGATACTGGTTTTTAAGGCCAAGCGTGTTACCTGCTACATCACGAATGGTGGTAAAGCCACGCATTAACATCTCTTCAGAAATCTTTGCTGAGCGAATCGCCACTTCTTCACGCGTCATGGTATCAATGACATTGAATGGTGCAGATAAAGTGTTATGAACGTGCGCATCAATCAGGCCTGACATGACCGTGCCACCTTGAGCATCAATCGTTTCATCGGCAATCGTTGGGTCAATCTCTCCAATCTGAGTGATCAAGTTATCTTCGATGAGGATTGATACGTTCTCGATTAAGTTGTTATCAACACCGTTAATTACGTTCGCGTTAGTGATTAGTTTTTTCATAACCTGCACCTTTTGGAAATGAGTGTGTGTCGCTGATGGAGTCATCTTATGGGGCGCAGCATTTGAAGAATGGCCATTTGGTGACAGTGATGAATTGGGCGTGTTTTTGCTATTGCTATAAGAGAGGCAAAGGGGATTTTTGTCGAATCATTAATTTGAGGAATGAATGTTGGCGATGTCATGAAATGGTAAGTTTTGCTTCGATTCGAACGCTAAGATGTATTTCAAATCAAGGCGACTTATCAAATTAGATTAGAGAGAGACAGAATGACTAAATCAGACAAAGTTTACGGGTTCAACACACCACAACGTCTATTCGTAGGTTACACGTTAGCCGTGCTAGTGGACTTAGTAGTGCTTAACTTCTTCGATGAGTACTGGGACTTCGTCAACATTGAGTCTTTCACTATATCTTTGATTGCGGCGTTGTTGTTGCAGCTATTATTGAAGCTCTCTATTGGTTTAGAGCACAAGATTGCTGAACACTTCAAAAGCAAGCCGGGCACTGCACCTAAGGTGTACCGAGCAATCACCACTTACATTATCTTGGTGGGCTCAAAATTCGTGATGCTAGAAGCGATTAACCTTCTGTTCGGAGATAAGGTGAGTTTTACAGGACCTTGGGGCGGCGTGGTTGCTTTCTTCGCTGTGGTATTTACGATTCTGGTTGCTGAAGTGATTGTATCGAAGATCTACTTTGCTCTGGATGACAAACAAGATTCACATGTGAAAGCGCTTAAAGAGACCAACGCGTAACAGAACTAAAATACAGATGTGAATAACAGACGAGCCAGTTGAATAAGCTGGCTCGTTTTCGTTTGAGTTGCGATAACCAATTCGATACGCGAATTGGCTCTATTTTTCGTAAACCACGTTCCCGCGTAACACCGTCATCAACACCTGAGTTTTGGCGATTTGTCTTGCTGACACTGTGGTGATGTCGCGGTCGAGAATGGCGAAGTCAGCGGATTTTCCTACCTCAATAGAACCTGTTACATCTTCAATCCCAAGACTTTTGGCGGCATTGAGCGTGTAAGCGTCGATGGCGGTATAGATATCGGTTAGGCCGGTTTTGCCCATGATTAAGCTGTTCGCGATGCCGACCAATGGGTTGATGTCGTGTACGTTCCAATCACTGCTTAAGGTGATATTGGCGTCGGTCTTGAGTATTGCATCGAGGTTCATCATGGCTTTGGCACGGCGAGCACCAAGGAAAGCTTCGGCCCATTGGT
This sequence comes from Vibrio sp. 10N.222.52.C3, assembly GCF_041474195.1. Classification (NCBI taxonomy): domain Bacteria; kingdom Pseudomonadati; phylum Pseudomonadota; class Gammaproteobacteria; order Vibrionales; family Vibrionaceae; genus Vibrio; species Vibrio sp. 10N.222.52.C3. The sequence continues at coordinate 7,286 of NZ_JBFRTQ010000075.1, forward strand.
GTTGATGCCTTGCAACGTAATCAGAGCCAACTTGGAAATCTGCAGTTACATCTAACTGGCGAAAGCGTGGCACATCTTCATCATTGATTAATTCGACATGGGTTAGGGTGTAGGGTTTGGTTGAACCTTGTTTGCGAATACTTTCTATCGCATCAAGAGATTCACGAACCGCTCCATCACCAATCGCATGAATGTGGGCGCTAAAGCCGATTTTCTCGAGCGCAGTTAACCATTCTTTCATTTGTTCTGGCGGAATATAGTTCAAGCCATTAGGAGACTGGGGTAGATAAGTATCTAAGTAGGGTGCGAGTGTTTTGGCGGTGCCATTGATAAAGATGCCATCACTGTACATTTTCACCTGATCGACAAGTAACAGATGGCTTTTATCGTCGGAATGCATTTTCTCAAAGACTTCTAATTGAGAAGACATCACCATCGATGGGTACACCCAAGGGCGTAGCGATACTCGCGCCGTTAAGTCTTGATTTTGCTCGGCCTCTAGCCAAACGTCATACCAACCTCGTTTCCAATACATGCGACCGTCGCCAATGGTGGTGATGCCGTGGGTTGCCGCTTCCTCAAGCCCGAACATTAAGCCTTGGTAGCTTTGCTCAAACAGTTCACTTTGGCTATTCCAAGCCATCTCCATCACTTGATCGCCAGCATTGTCTAGCAAGATGCCATTGAGCTTGCTGCTGTCTTGGTCTTTTAAATAAACACCGCCTTGTGGGTCTGGAGATTGTTGGCTGATTCGAGCGATTTTTAGTGCTTTTGAGTTGACCCACATCGAGTGTGAAGTCTGCTCCATAAGCACCACGGGGCGATTAGGGAAGACACTGTCGATGATCTCTAGTGGCGTGTAGTCAGAGTCGCTATCGAGCGTCGCTTCCAAAGAAAAACCATAGCCCATAAGCCAACCTCTGCCATCGGTATCAGCATTGATCTTACACGCTTCTAAGTAGGGGATTTGCTCTTCTAACGTTGCTTCAGAGTCGAGTTCACAATTGCCACCCAGCTCTGAGGCGGCTTCAAACACATGGTTATGGTTATCAATAAATCCCGGAAGGACAAAGGCATTGTCTAAATCAATGACATCAGTGCTTTGCCCTTGAAAAGTTTGCGCCTGTGATTGGTTACCAATGAAGATGATCTTGCCTTTGTGGGTAACGATCGAGTCCGACTCACGATGCCCGTATATATCAGCATTGATAAAGATCTGGTCAGCACTTTGGTTATGAACAGATGTTTGCGCTTGAACTGGTGTTTGTGTTTGAACAATAGTGTTGGCTTGTGCAAGCACCGGCGCTACGGCCGATAAGCTTGTGAGTAATGCTATCCATGCAGTACGTGGCAGAGTGAGCTTGTTATTCATTATTATGTCTTCCATGTTCCACGGTTTAGTAAGTATAGAAAGCGAGTGGCGAGAATCATATCGTGAATTTTTAATAATAAAGTGTCCTTGGTTGCTCTCTTGTTTGAATGTAATTCCAGTGCCTTTTGAGGTGGTTGTGGGAATACAGCTCGTCAATAAAGGATTGCGAATCCATTCGCAGACTAAACAATTCACATAAGGTTCTGAATAAATTACAGTTAAGTGAGCTATAAAAATGGATTTAACGTATTACCAAGGATGTAAGTTTATGTTTTCAAGAGACTTACTCGCATTACTAATAAAAACAAGTCGAGGTTAGGATGAAAAAAATATTATTGCTGCTTAGCGTGATCTTATTGGGTGGTTGTGTTGGCATGCCCGAAACGGTAAAGCCTGTTCAACAGTTTGAGTTGGAACGATACCTAGGGAAATGGTACGAAGTGGCTCGTTTGGATCACTCGTTTGAGCGTGGCTTAGACAACATCAGCGCTGAATACAGCCTTCGTGATGATGGCGGCGTGAAGGTGATTAACCGTGGTTATTCGGCGGAAGAAGGTGAGTGGAACGAAGCGGAAGGAAAAGCGTACTTCGTTGAGGGCTCTGAACAAGGCTATTTGAAAGTGTCTTTCTTTGGCCCTTTCTACGGCGCTTATGTCGTGTTTGAATTAGACAAAGAGGGCTACCAATACGCGTTTGTTTCTGGGCCCGACACTGATTACTTATGGCTACTCGCAAGAACGCCTGAAGTCGCACCAGAAGTGATGGAGAAGTTTAAAGCCATGTCGAAAGAGCGTGGCTTCAATACCGATGAGCTGATCGTTGTGGAACATACCCAATAAACCGATCGCTGTTATTGCTGAGAGTGACTGATGATTGATAAGGCACAGAGGATGAATTTCTCTGTGCCTTTTTTATTCAAAGATAGAGCTACAATTAACGAGGCTGGTTGCCGTTCAAGAATAGCGCGACACATTCGCGAGTGTAGTGAAGCCTTTCTTCTTCAGATTCTCCGCTGTCGTGTCCGAAGAATCCCCAATACGCCGATTTGCCGTGAAACATCAGCAACAGTTGGCGTGCTGCAATGACTGGCGAGCTTGATGTCGACAGTGTGAGATCACCAGAGTCTATTTTCGACTGCAAATAATCAGCAAGTAATTTGGTGGTTTTCTGAGGCCCAGTTTCTAAATAGATAGAGGCGATCTCTGGGTGCGTGTTGGATTGGCTCACAGCATTTTGAAAGGTCTGTCTGGACTGCTCATCAAGTAACAAATCTTGAAACTTCACACCAAACTTCACCAATTCGTCTTCCAAAGTGGCATTCATATCAAAAGCAGAAGGGCTGAGTTCGCGCTCGGCACACTTAGTTTGCATGCAGGTTTCGAAAAGCTCGTCTTTGTTTTTAAAGTGAGAGTAGACCGTTTGCTTGGAAACGTTCGCTGCTTTGGCTATTTGATCCATATTGATCTTGAAGCCATGTTCAGAGAAAAGTTGGCTGGCTGCGGTTAAGATCTGCGATCTCTTCTGTTCACTCTTGATGATTTTTGTCACGTGCTTGCTTCTCGTTACTTGGTGTTGGGTCGTTACCTAGCTTGTCTCTTTGCTTAGTGCCTATTGATACTCCGCTATAGGTGTCTCATTTGGCGCTAAGCATTATGCTTTTTGTGATGGTTTTATCAAACACTAACCATGAAACTTATTTTTAACATAATCAAACTAGACAGTCTAGTTTGGTTTGGTTAGTCTAAAAAAAGAACATAATTGAGTACCGCATAGGAACAGGAAGTATGTATAAATTGATGAAGGGAAGCGCAGTAGCAGTGGCGTTGTCGACTCTTCTTGTCGGGTGTGGTGAAAATACACAAGCCGAGACAGCATCCGATGCAGATAATGCTGCAGTGGAATCGAGTAGTGCAGCGTCGACAGTCTTAACAGTAGAAACTGTCGCTTTGGAACGCTCTCCATCGTATGCGGTACAGCGTGAATATGTCGGTGTGGTAAAGGCCGGGCAGCAGGCGAATTTGGGTTTTGAATTGGCGGGTAAGGTCAATGAGATTCTGGTGGATGTCGGTGACACAGTCACAACGGGTCAGCCATTGATCCGATTGGATACTCAACTTTTGGAAACCGAGTCTAGCCAACTGAAAGCGCAGGCTGAAGAAGTCAAAGCTCAATTGAGTTTGGTGGCAGCGAACCTTAAACGTCAACGTTCATTGAAAGCGAAAGGCTTCAGTGCCGAAGCGGAGATTGATTCTCTCACCAGTGAGCAACGCGTATTGCAGGCGAACTTGTTGCGCATCGATGCATCGGTAAAAGGCAACGAACTGAAATTGGTGAAGTCGACAGTGCTTGCGCCTTATTCTGGAACCATCGCGACGCGCTTTGTTTCGCTCGGAGATGTGGTGAATGTGGGTAATCCAACTCTTACACTGCTCGCTTCTGAGGGCAAAGAGGCCTTCATCGGTATTCCTGCTCACCAAATGCAAAAAGTCACCTCACTTTCTTCGCCTAACATCCGAGTTGGGAGAACAGATTATGCCGTGGAGCTATTGAATCCCGGCGCAATGGTCGACACCCAATCTCGCAGTGTCGGTTTGCGTTACCTATTCCCTGAACAATCATCGGTATTGGAAGGGCAACTTGCCTACCTTAAATTTGATGAACAGATTGATGACTCAGGTTACTGGGTGCCATTAACGGGTTTGATTGATGGATTGCGCGGTGTGTGGAACATCTTTGTGATTGGTGAAGACAATAAGGTTGAACGTAGAAGTGTTCAGGTGTTGTTTGCCAACAATCAACAAGCGTACGTGAGTGGGGCGATTGAAGACGGTGAACAGGTCATCGCCAGTGGTTTACATCGCTTAGTTCCGGGCCAAATCGTGAAACCAGTCAGTGCGGCTGAGTAGGTAATAGTATGAAAATAATAGAGACTATTTCCAACACTCGACTGCTTATCTTGATGACCGCGCTGCTGATGGTGAGTGGTATTTCGGCGTTCATGACGTTGCCACGCGCAGAAGACCCTGTCATCATCAACCGTTACGCCAACATTACCACCAGTTTCCCCGGTGCCAGTGCCGAGCGTGTTGAAACCTTGGTTACTGAGGTGATTGAGAACAAGCTGCGTGAGCTGAGTGAAGTTAAACTCGTGAGCTCAACCTCAAGGCCGGGCGTGTCTATTGTCACGCTAGAATTGAATGACACCATCACCGAGCCAGAGCCGGTTTGGTCGCAAGCTCGTGACAAACTGTCTGATATCGAATCCATTTTACCTGCGGGTTCTCATTCTCCCGATCTCGACAGTGACCACACCTACGCTTTTACCACGATTACTGCGCTGACTTGGTCTGGTGCCGGTGAGCCTGACCGACTAACGCTTGGCCGTTATGCCAAAGAGCTCGCCAAGCGACTAAGAACTTTGTCGGGTACTGAATTCGTTGATGAATACGGGATGCCGCAAGAAGAGATTCAAATCAGTTTACGTACGGCCGATGCCGCTGCTCTAGGGCGTTCAAGCGCCAATATCGCTGAATCGCTCGAAGGGGCAGACGCCAAGAACTCGGCGGGTGAACTGGTCAGTGCTTATTCTCGCTTTGGCTTAGAAATTAAATCTGAACTGGATTCCATTGAACGCATTAAGCAAGTGCCAATAGCCACTGATAGCAAAGGTCACATCATCCGTATGGAAGACATTGCTTCGGTGAAACGTGGTGAGAAAACCCCACAAGACCAGATTGCTATTGTTGATGGTGAGCCGGGTGTGATTGTCGCGGCAAGAATGCACCCTGATCTGCGAGTTGATAACTGGACGTCGCGAGCTAATGCTCTGATTGGTAAATTTGAGCAAGAGTTACCAAGTAACGTTAAGGTGACCGTGCTCTTTAATCAGCAAGGTTATACCGAAACTCGCTTAGACGATTTAGGCAAAAGCTTGATGATCGGTTTCGGTCTGATCTTGATTGTTCTGTTTGTCACTTTAGGCGTGCGTGCCGCGATCTTAGTCGCCATTTCTCTGCCGTTAACCTCATTATTGACCCTGTCGATCATGAAAATGACCGGTGTTCCGATTAACCAAATGTCGGTGACGGGCCTAATTGTGGCGCTCGGAATCATGGTAGATAACGCGGTGGTGATGGTCGACACCATTCAAGCTTACCGCCTGAAAGGACAACATCGAGCCGAAGCAACCATGAATGCGTTGAAACATTTATGGGTGCCGCTACTGGGGTCAACATTAACCACGGTATTGGCGTTTGCCCCGATCATTCTGATGCCGGGCGCATCGGGTGAGTTTGTGGGAGGAATTGCGATTACCGTTTCTTTCTCGTTGATCGGTTCTTACATCATTTCGCACACCTTGATTGCGGGCTTAGCGACTAAGCTACTGCCGAAACAACTCAGTGATGTCGACAAGAAAGGTCAGCACCATTGGTACATTACCGGTTTGAGAATTCCGGCTTTGACGCGTTGGTTCTCGTTTTCTGTCCGCTTTGGTGTCACGCATCCAATCATCACGATTACTCTGGTGTTATTGGTACCGTTTACTGGTTATTGGAGTATGTCTCAGCTGACTGAGCAATTCTTCCCGCCATCAGACCGAGACATGTTTGAGATTCAGGTTTACATGCCGCCGCAAGCGAGCATTTATGCCACTAAAAATACCTCTGAAAAAATCGACGATATCATTCATCGTTACCCCGAAGTCGAGCGTATTGACTGGCTAGTAGGAGCGAACTTCCCATCGTTCTATTACAACCTGCAAGCAAGGCAAAATAACGCGCCGTACTTCTCACAAGCGATGGTGAAAACAGAAAATTTTGATCAAGCCAATGCGCTAATTCCAGAACTTCAAAAGGTGCTAGATAAAGAAGTACCACAGGCGCAGATCTTGGTGAGAAAGCTCAACCAAGGGCCTCCATTTACCGCGCCCGTTGAACTGCGTGTGTATGGTGAAAACCTTGATACGTTGAAAGCGATTGGTGAGGATGTGCGCTTGATTCTGGCAGGTGTTCCTCATGTGACTCACACAAGGGAAACACTGCAACCGGGGACACCTAAGGTGTGGTTGAAGGTTGATGAAGACACCGCAAAACTTAACGGGATTTCACTCAATCAGTTTGCGGGCATGTTGCAAACGACGCTGACTGGTCGTGAAAGCGGCTCTGTTATTGAGGGTAGTGAATCGGTGCCAATTCGTGTTCGTGTCGCGGATGACGCGCGTGAGGATCTTTCGCACCTGAGTAATATTCGTTTGCCGATCAGTTCAGATGTCTACTCAACCGGTATCAATGTGTCGACTCTGGCTGAGCTTGAACTGACGACCAGTCGTGGTGCGATTACCCGTAGAAATGGGCAACGTGTGAATACCATCGAGGGTTATATTGAAGCGGGTGTCTTACCTCAAACCGTACTTAATGAATTCCAAAAACGCTTAGCAAGCTATGAGATGCCATCGGGTTACACCATTGGTTTTGGTGGCGAATCCGCTGAACGAGACAATTCAGTCAATAGCCTGATCTCGAATGTCGCCGTTGTGGTGGTATTGATGGTTTTGGTGGTGGTGATGTCGTTCAACTCGTTCCGAATGAGTAGTATCATCTTCATGGTAGCAGGATTGGCTGGTGGGCTAGGGCTGTTGTCGGTATGGATCTTCGGTTATCCGTTCGGCTTCACGGTGATCATCGCCATGCTCGGGATTGCGGGCTTAGCGATTAACGCCGCCATCGTGATTTTGACCGAATTGAAACTCGATAAGCAAGCCTCATCAGGCAATGTGGATGCGGTGGTAGAAGCTGTGATGTCGTGTACTCGTCATATCAGCTCGACCACGATTACAACCGTTGGTGGCTTTATGCCGTTGATTATTGCAGGTGGCGGTTTCTGGCCTCCATTTGCAGTCGCGATTGTCGGCGGTACAGTATTAACCACTCTTATCTCGTTCTACTTTGTGCCTGTGGTTTATCATTTGATGACTAAAAATCAGCGTAAAACCGTCGTCGAACCAACAGCATAATCTCTCTCTTAAAGACGATTACTCCCCTCCCTTGAGGGGAGTAATACCCGTTTAAAACATCTCTTAATACCCAAAAATCGGCTTTTTATCTTCATCTTTGCCCGTTTTTTGCTGCACCTAACTGGCATTATTATCAATGAAAAGCAGTGTGTTATTCGAATATCTAATGGGTTTCTTTCTCTAGTGATGTCTTTTGTAAATACCTTTGAAATCGTATGTGAATTCATAAATTTGACGATCGTAACACTTTGCTTAATTCGCTCTTTCTAATGTAATCAATCATTATTGTTTTTGCTGCGTGTTTACTTTTCTCTCTTCCGTTTCGCCTTAATCCTTTCCGCACATGGCTCGACTCGTGTGGCACGCCTATATCGTGCGTCTGAATTGCATCAATTTCCCATATCTCACTTTCATAACTGGAAGGTTAGTTTCCAAGTTTGTTTGGTGAGCTTTCAATTTCAACTCATCATAATGCGCCAAATGTAACAATGTATTTCAAAGTGTAACAATTAAGTCATATTTTTTGTGTGGTTTTAACCGTGCGGTAATGTTTCGGCTGCGAAGCACTGTCGTTTTAACTTGTCAGTTCAACTGTTCAACTGTTCAACTGGCGACTGTTCAAGATAGTGGCTAATTCCGTTTCGCTTTGAGATGCGGCGTTTCACATGCTCAACACATAAATATTCTAATGATCATGACAACCAGTACTCAGACGTTCGTTCTGAGGCTGGATAACCATCGAGAAAGTTAATGGAAGCTTCAAGATATAAACGCATTTTATCGAGGACAAATTTGTCGAAGATTGGTTTGCTGGGAACCGTTCTGATGCTCGAAGGATGTAACTCCGCATTGCTCGACCCAAAAGGTAGCGTTGGCGTTCAGGAAAAAGAGCTGATTATCACGGCTCTGTTGCTGATGTTGATTGTCGTCATCCCAGTGATTCTGATGACCATCTACTTTGCTTACCGATACCGCGAGAGCAATACCACGGAAGAGTATGCACCTGACTGGGCACACTCAACCAAGATTGAAGTGGTGGTATGGACGATTCCAATCATCATCATCGCGATTCTAGCCACCATCACTTGGCGAACAACACACGAATTAGAGCCTTCCAAGCCTCTGGTGAGTGACGTTAAGCCTATGGTGATCGAAGTGGTCTCTCTGGACTGGAAATGGCTGTTCATCTATCCGGAGCAAAACATTGCGACGGTTAACTATGTTGCGTTCCCGAAAGATGTTCCGGTGACGTTTAAGCTGACTTCAGACAACATCATGAACGCATTCTTTATCCCGCGTCTTGGTTCGCAGATCTACGCGATGCCGGGAATGGTGACCAAGTTGAATTTGATTGCAAACCACGAAGGTGACTTCAAAGGCTTTGCATCGAACTACAGTGGCAAAGGGTTCTCACAGATGAAATTCACCGCATCAGCTCTGCCTGATCAAGTGGCGTTTTTAAACTGGGTGGAGAAAGTGAAAGCAAGTCCTGATCGTATTGAAGATTGGGAGCAGTTCCGTTCATTGGCCGCGCCAAGTGTGGCTGAACCTGTGATGCTGTTTTCTAGTATCCCACCATTTTTATTCACTGATGTCGTGACCCAGCACCCTGGTTCAATGAACTGTCTGCCGGAAACCCAAGGATAATCGTCATGTTTGGAAGATTAACTCTAGACTCAATTCCCTACCACGAACCCATTATTTTGATCACCTTAACCATGATCGCTTTAGTGGGTAGTTTAGTGGTGTATGCGGTAACAAAAGCCGGTAAGTGGCAATACCTTTGGAATGAATGGTTTACGTCTGTAGACCACAAAAAACTAGGCTTCATGTACATTGCGGTCGCGATGGTGATGTTAGTTCGTGGCTTTGCCGATGCGGTCATGATGCGCAGTCAGCAATTGCTTTCTGCAGCTGGTGAGACTGGCTATTTACCGCCACATCACTACGACCAAATCTTCACGGCTCACGGCGTGATCATGATTTTCTTCGTAGCGATGCCTCTGGTTATCGGCTTGATGAACATCATCGTGCCGCTGCAAATTGGCGCTCGTGATGTTGCATTCCCTTATCTGAATAACTTGAGCTTCTGGCTGTTTGTGGTGGGTATTATCCTAACCAACATGTCGCTTGGCTTGGGTGAGTTTGGCCGTACGGGTTGGTTGGCGTATCCGCCGCTGTCTGGTATTGAGGCGAGCCCGGGAGTCGGGGTCGATTATTGGATATGGGCACTGCAAATATCCGGCGTTGGTACCACGTTAACGGGTGTGAACTTCTTCGCGACCATTTTGCGCATGCGTACTCCATCTATGCCAATGATGAAGATGCCAGTGTTCACTTGGGCATCTCTGTGTGCCAACATCCTGATCATCATCTCTTTCCCAATCCTAACGGTCACCATCGCGTTACTGACTTTGGATAGATACATCGGCACGCACTTCTTCACCAATGACCTTGGTGGCAACGTGATGATGTATGTGAACTTGATTTGGGCATGGGGACACCCTGAGGTGTACATCCTAATCTTGCCTATCTTCGGTGTGTTCTCTGAAGTAACTGCAACCTTCTCTCGTAAAAAACTGTTTGGTTATACCTCGCTGGTATGGGCGACGGTGGCTATCACTATTTTAGCGTTTGTGGTTTGGCTGCATCACTTCTTCACCATGGGGTCTGGCGCCAATGTGAATGCCTTCTTCGGCATCGCGACCATGATTATCTCTATCCCAACCGGGGTTAAGATCTTCAACTGGTTATTCACCATGTACAAAGGTCGTATCCGCTTCACCACGCCAATGATGTGGACAGTGGGCTTCCTAATCACCTTCACCGTTGGTGGTATGACGGGCGTATTGATGGCGGTTCCGGGTGCGGATTTCATTCTGCATAACTCGGTATTCCTGATTGCGCACTTCCATAACGTAATCATCGGTGGCGTCGTCTTCGGTTGTTTTGCTGCGATTGGCTACTGGTTCCCGAAAGCGACCGGCTTCACTCTGAACGAGCTTTGGGGCAAACGCGCATTCTACTGCTGGATCATCGGTTTCTTGATGGCGTTCTTGCCGCTTTACGCTCTTGGTTTTATGGGCATGACGCGTCGTTTGAGCCAAGACATTAACCCTGAGTTCTTCCCACTACTGGCGGTTGCGGCTGCAGGTACGGGCGTGATTGCGATGGGTGTGGTGTGTCAGTTTGTTCAGATTTACGTGAGTGTTCGTGACCGCGACCAAAACCGAGATCTAACCGGTGACCCGTGGGGCGGACGTACCTTCGAATGGGCAACATCGTCACCACCACCGTTCTACAACTTTGCAAAACTGCCTAAGGGCGATGAGATCGATTCGTTCTGGTATCAAAAGCAAAGTGGCGAGTTTGACCCAACTCAGGAAGAAGAATACGAACGTATTCACATGCCGAAGAACACACCGACAGGCATTTATGTGTCTGCATGGGCGTTGGCATTTGGCTTCGCAATGATCTGGTACATCTGGTGGCTAGCGGCTGCAAGCTTAGTGGGCATCGTGGTGACGTGTATTCAACACAGCTACAACGACGATGTGGACTACTACGTGGAAGTTGAAGAGATCAAAGCGATAGAAGCGGCTCGACGTGCGCAGCTTGCAGAAGCGAAAAAACAGTCAGTGAAAGGCGATCATTCTGGTCGTGGTAACAGCGCTGACAGTGATGCTGATAGTGGTAATAACGACAATAAAGATGACTTGGAGACGACGTATGCAAGCTAATACTCCGTCACACACTTATGATCTTGCACATTCGCATGATCATCACCACGAAGCTGCGGGCAATAAGTTGTTTGGCTTCTGGGTTTACTTGATGAGTGACTGTGTCCTGTTTGCCACGCTTTTCGCGACTTATGCCGTGCTTGAGAGTGGATCAATTGCAGGGCCGACAGGTAAAGACATCTTTGAACTGCCGTTCGTGTTTGTCGAAACCATGATGCTGCTGTTCAGTAGTATCACATTCGGTTTTGGCATGATTGCGATGAAGCGCAAAGACGTGACCGGACTGAAGCGCTGGATCAAAGTGACTTTCGTATTGGGCTTAGCCTTTATCTGTATGGAAGTGTATGAGTTCCATCATTTGATTGCAGAAGGTTATGGCCCTCAAGAAAGTGCATTCCTTTCTGCGTTCTTTACCTTGGTTGGCACACACGGTTTGCACGTAACGTTTGGTCTGATTTGGATGGCGGTGGCTTATCACCAGCTTTCAACCAAAGGTTTGAACGACAACATGTCGATGCGCTTCCAGTGCTTGAGCTTGTTTTGGCACTTCCTTGATATCGTTTGGATTTGTGTATTTACCATCGTGTACTTAATGGGGGTGATGTAATGGAACAGCATCTAGACAGTGGTGCAACGGATTATGTGAAAGGCTTTATAGCGTCACTGATTCTCACCATTATTCCGTTCTACATCGTGTGGGCGCATGTGTTACCAAGCACAGAAACGTACGTGATCTTGTTCGGCTGCGCGCTGGTGCAAATCTTTGTGCACTTTAAGTACTTTCTACATATGGAAGCGAAATCTTCCGATGGGCGTTGGAACTTGGTGTCACTGATGTTTACCGCCATTGTTGTATTGATTCTTATCGCTGGCTCGGTATGGATCATCTACAACATGAACGTTAACATGAAGTTGTAGGCTAGGGTATGCTGAAAAGATATCTGTCTATCACCAAACCGGGCATCATTTTCGGCAACCTGATTTCTGTTGCGGCGGGGTTCTTCCTCGCCGCAAAAACAGAACCAGCCAGTGCGATGTTGTTACTGACAACATTAGCGGGTGTGGGACTTGTGATTGCATCAGGTTGTGTTGTGAACAACATCTTTGATCGAGACATCGACCAAAAGATGAAGCGCACACAAAATCGAGAATTGGTTCAAGGAAACATCAATACAGATGTAGCGTTCGTCTATGCCTTGGTTTTACTGCTAGCAGGCACAGCGCTGCTGTTTCAGTTCGCTAATCCGATCTCTGCGGTCATGGTGTTGCTTGGCTATGTGTTTTACGTCTTTTTCTACACCATGTGGTACAAGCGTACATCGGTGTACGGCACTTTAGTCGGCAGTATTTCGGGCGCAGTTCCGCCATTGGTGGGTTACTTGGCGGTGACTAATTACATCAGCCTTGAAGCGGTATTGTTGTTTGTGATGTTCTGTTTATGGCAAATGCCACACTCGTACGCGATCGCGATGTTCCGGATACAAGATTATCGAGATGCAGGCATTCCCGTGTTACCGGTGAAAGAGGGCGTCGACAAAGCACATAAACACATGAAAGCCTATGTAGTAGCGTTTGGCGCAGTTGCTCTGGCGTTGTTCTTACTCGGAGAGGCGGGTTATGAATACCTAGCGGTGTCGGCGGCCGTTTGCTTTATGTGGACCAAAGTGACATTCCGCAAGGTCGATTGCCTCAACTACATTCAGTGGTCAAAGACCGTTTTCAAGGTCTCTCTGCTGGTGGTGATGGGCATCAGTGGCGTACTAGGGCTCGAACTGATTCCGCTGCCTACGCTTTTTTGATTTAAGTTTGTCGTTGAACCCTCAATGTTCTGAAGTCCGAGGGTTTGACGACTTTTTATCTGTCCCGCTTTAAGCTATTACCCTTCAAAAATATCACTAAGCCAATCTTCAAGCTGCTCTCGTTTGTCTTGAGGGCCATTGATTACCACTAATCCATTCAGTGTCGCTTGATCCCAAGAGATCGTTCCGTTCGCTAATGCATCGAACACGTCGAGCTCTGTAATAAGCAATAAATCGTTCTCTGTCGGCAAAGTGTCTCTTCCTGAAATGTTCACGCCTTTTTCAATGCTGATTTGGCTGTAGTGACCTTTAATCGCTTCAAATAAGTTGAATTCAATCTTACTCGGATGCGCCTTTGCGAGTGCTGACTTTATCGAAAACAGTTTGAAATGATCCGGTTTATCTAGGTTTCCGAACTCGTCATCTTGCCTTGCTGTGATGACATTGCCAAATACCTCCAGTGAACCGGGCTCTGTCACTAAACTAAATCCGGTTTCTTGGTGTAATCCGCAAGCTAATACCAGAGAAGAACTGAGTGAAAGCAAAAGAACAAAACGTTTTAGCATGTGTGAACCTTAAAAGAAGCAGGGCAGTTTCCTTACTCCAACAATAGACCTAGATCGTTGAGTTAAGGTTGCGAACTGTACCAATAAATAAACGATAAAGGGACCACAATGGGTCCCTAAGTTATCGACTCGCCATCCTTAGCAGCCTTTGATTATTAGCGAACGATGAGCATGATCTCTTCTGGAGTCATTGGCTTATCGAAGTAGCTCATGAATTGACCGAAGCCTTTGATGTCGCCATTCGAGAACTTGAATGCACCAGACTGTAGGTTAGTACCAATCACTTGTTGAGCGTTTGGACCCGCAATCAATATTTGGTTCAGTACGGCACGAGTAGTGTCGATTTGAACGTCTGCACCTTTCACTGCTTCTTCGTGTAACTGAGCAATACCGTTACGGATTTCGATAGTGAATGCTTCGTTCGTATCAGAGAAGTTGTACGTTAGCATCATGTTTACGTCTAACGAGTTTTCTGCGATAAGCGTTGAGGTCATCATGTCGAAGATCTGCTTGCTTGGTAGTGCAGTAAGAACGTCAACAGAAGCGAAGCTGATCATGTTAGAGAAGTCACGTTTGTTCTCTAGTTCAGCCGCCGCGTTGAGCGCCCAGTTACGCCAGTTGATGTTCACTTGGTCTGCAGCCCATGCTTTGTAAGCTTGTGCTTTCATCTCACGAGCTTCCATATCTTGCTTGTTTACCGTGATTGGGTAAGAAAGAATTTCTGCTGCAAATGTGTAGTTCTCAGCCTTAATTGCTGCTTGTGCAGTCGTAAGGATGTTGTCACGACCGCCCATGATCTCTACGAATGCTTTAGCGCGTTGCTCGTAAGCCATTGGCTCTAGCTGCCATGGATCCGCTTCGAAGAAACCGTTGTAACCTACGTAAATCTGACGCACGGCGTGTGCAACAGTACCGTAGTGTTCACCTAACCAAGGGTGTTCTGCAAGGTGCTTAGGAAGTTTAACTACTTCAACTAGCTCGTCTGGCGTCATACCTTTGTTCATGTAACGGATAGTTTGATCATGAGTGTATTGAATCGCATCACGGTAAGCCGTTAGTACGTCAGCTACTGCTTCTTTACCTTCAACAGGACGACCGTGAGAGTTAATCATGATCTCAGTGTCGAACTTACGCATTACGTCGATGCCCTTGAACCACATTGATGGGTCACGGAATTTAGTACCACGGATGGTGTGAAGGTTAGGGAAGTTCTCACCTTGAAGTACTTCAGCCGCGTGCAGGATTTTCTGGTCTGGGAAGTAAACCACTAACTCATCTTTAGTTTCAGATGGCACGTTCTCGATGTGCATTTTCACGCCAGAAATTTCGATTTCGATGTGGCTTTGGCTTGGTACAAGCAGGTTTGGTTCGATGAACGAGATAGCACCTTGCATGAAGCGTGGACCAAGGCCGTCGTTTACTGTGCCGTGCTCGCCTTCTTCTACGTGCTTAGCACCTGTGTAAGAAGTACGGTGACCAAATAGAGTACCTAGGTTTGAAGACCAGTTAGCCACTGCAGCGGTTAGGCCTTCTTCAGCGATGATTTTTACTTCACCTGATGCCACTTCTTCGTCAGTCACCCACGCACGCACACCAGAGATGTGGTCGATGTGGTTGTGAGAATAAATGATTGCTTTAACCGGCTTGTCGGTGATTTGACGGAATTGCTCTTTAACCGATTGAGCCATTTCTACCGACTCGCCTGGATCAACAATGATGATGCCGTCCGTACCTTCAATCATGACGGGTGTATCTAGACCGAAACCGTAACCAAGATATACGTTGTCATCTACTTTGATGATTGCTTGGTCCATTTTACGACCATGCTTGGTGAGGATTGGGTGAACATGGTCAGACTCAGCAGTGTAAGCTAGAGAATCGCCTGTTTTAGAAACAACTTGAATACGTTCGCCTTTTCCCCAGAACATGTTTGATTTGTGTTCGAATAGAACCTCGCTCTTGTAGCGAGCATCAAGATCAATGTTTTGGTATTGCGCAGCATTTGCCGTCTGAAGTTCTTGGCCGACTTTCGATGTCGCTTCTACAGTTGGCGTTGCAGATGCAAAACCAGAAGCAAGTAGAGTGCTCGCAATAGCAACAGGAAGCGCCATTTTTTTGAATGTATTAGTCATGGTAGTGACCTTATATTTGGATACAGGAATTGGATTTCTTGAGCCAAATGATAGAGGTGGGGGAGGTCGCTATCTACGCGCTAATAATATTTCAATCTATCGTTTTTTCGATGATTTGTTTGATAAACGATTGTATTGGCGATTAATTTTGATCTAAATCAATTAGTAAATGAGCTTGCAACAGATACAAAAATGCCCTGAAATTCAGGGCATTTGTTTTACAATTAGTCGCTAGTTCATGAGTGGCTGTGATACGAGTGAATAACAGCCAAATCATTGAATATTTAATTGCTTATCAAGAGCTAATCGTTTACCAAGCACCTAAGTATGACTTGTAAGATTGTAGGCGAACCGTTGCTGCACCGATTACATCGATGAAGCCCCAGAACGGATGTGGCTTCTCAGCTGAGATCCAAGCCGCGCCAGTTGCACCAATAGGGATGTTGTAACCTTCTGGTTCAATGATCTCAAGTACGATAGTACGACCTAAACCATTGCCGTTTCTTACCACGTGTTGACCGACGCTTTGTGGCCCCTGAAGTGGAGAAATACTCGACTCACCGGTACCGGCATTAAAGCTGTGTACTTTTGCTCGGAACACGTGGCCTGGGTATGCATCAACGAAGAACTCAGCGAAGTCTCCTACTTGAACATAGCCATAAGTTTGGTCTGAAATACGCATCTCAAGAAACTTTTTGCTGGTGTTGTAGAGGTGCATGTTACCCATGACAGAACCTTCAGCAATATTCACTATCGATACCTGACCATCAAACTCAGCTCTAATGGTCTTTTT
The DNA here is from genome assembly GCF_041474195.1 of Vibrio sp. 10N.222.52.C3. Taxonomy (NCBI): domain Bacteria; kingdom Pseudomonadati; phylum Pseudomonadota; class Gammaproteobacteria; order Vibrionales; family Vibrionaceae; genus Vibrio; species Vibrio sp. 10N.222.52.C3. The sequence continues at coordinate 23,701 of NZ_JBFRTQ010000075.1, forward strand.
CTCTTGCGCCCAATTTACTTTTTGTAAATCGGCTTTTAACGACACCAGTTCAGCATGCAGCACTCGAAGATCAGAGTCGTACTTTTCTACGTCACGCATATTGAAAATTTCAGGTGACGTTTCAGCACGCTCTAAATCGCGATCCATCTGCTTGATTTGTTCTTCTTTCTGAACAATTGAAGATTCGATCTTGGCTTTATCTGCGGCAGAATTGATGTCGACGAGAGTGTAGATTATGTCGCCTTCTTTAACCATTTGGTTGTGCTCAACAAGCACTTGGTCGATCTGCTGGCCAAAGATCGGTGACATTACCGCGTGTGGTGCTTTCACTGTGGTTGAGTTGGTTAGATCAACGGGTGCCCACAAGCGAGAGATTACCGCTAATACCGCAAGAATCGTTACGCCACCAATGGCAGCCCATGTGTAGTTCTTGAAGTTCTTCTTAAGTGCGCCTGTCGCAAACAGTGACCATACAATTAGGATGTATGGAATCATCATCTCTTTCATTATGCGACCTCTTTTTCTGTAGCGGATGGTGTTGTTGGAGTCTTTTCTTCTGAAGCCTGTTCTTTTGAAGATTGCTCTACTGAAGACGGCTCTGTTACCGGTTGTTCAGGTGATACGTGGACTGCGGCTGTCTCTGTATTGGTCGCGTCTTGTTTAGGCTGAACACCACGGCGAATCACATCACTCAGTGATTGACCAATATGTTTCCAGTTCGCCAATGCGATAACCAATGCGATAACCCAGAATGTTTTGCTGATGAAGAGTCCGCAAAGTGACAGTGCAAACACGATTTGAACGTGAGCGCTTTTGTGCTCTTTTGCTTTATGCACACCCAGTTCATGCAACTGCCACATGCCGTAAACACCGGCTAAAACCACAGCAATGGTCACTGAGAACAAGTAACCAGAGAAGGACTCCATCTGGAAGAAGTTCATCATCATTTCATTGGGGTGGTTGTTGAACTGAGACATGTCGATGTCTTTAGAGTGGATTGTGCCTAATGGTGCAAGCGCCCATGCACCAGCAAACATCACTGCCATAAACAGACAGAATTTGACCAAGACCATCACAATGGCCCAGATTTTCTGGAAAATGATTTTTATAAAGTTCATATCTCAACCTAAATAGGGAGAGAGAAAGTGCAGCCTTGGTAAAAGACTTTTAGAAGACATCTGAAAGAGGTGTTGAACTCACGTAACCGTATAGACCTACTGAGTCAAAAGTACTAGATGACAATTAAAAATCGCTTTGACCACGTAGACAACGCATTCTCGCGAATAGAGTGTTAAAAACACCTGGCGAAATCATTCTTAAGTAACGTCTACCATTGATAGGTTCGTTTGCTGCATTGGGTTTTAAGGCCGTCTTCCGTGATGTGTGCAACACCATCATCTACACATTTTTAGGTTTTCTGTTTAGGTTAAGAATTGATTTGTTGGCGAAATAATAGGAAGTGTAACTGGTGCTATCTACGCATTATTGCGATATTGAATTATCGTAATTACGATGAATTGAGTGGTTGCTTAAACGTGAGGTGGGTTTATTTGAACAGGCTCAAACTCGGCTTATAAAATATGTCTATTTAATTAGCCTGGATCATAGAAGTGGCTATAAAAGTATCAATAAGGCAGGACGGAAATATTGAATACTCCGACCAGTCTAGGGTGAGTTTGGGTGGATTAAGCGTTACTGGCACAGCGAAGAGATTTAGATTCCAATCTGGCGAATGTGGCAGCTATTCGAAAGAGTGAGTTGTTCTGACATTTTTGCTCTTTACCATATGATGCTTCCTTCTCAGTTTTGTTTTCTCAATGAGCATCCGTTGTTTCATTCTATCGCTTTTACGATAAGATAATTAAATCTATCGCCAAATGAGCACTGAATCATGAGTAATGACATTCCGAATTTTAACTTATTGGCTGTGTTTTCAGCGGTGATGGAGCAGGGCAGTTTGAGTAAGGCTGCCGATCATTTGAATACCAATCAATCGACGATCAGCACTGCGCTCGGCCGACTGAAAAATGAAATTGGCCAAGAGTTGTTTGTGCGCAGTGGGCGAGGGGTTGTGCCTACTGCTTACTCGCAAAGCTTGTATGAGCAAATCAAAGCGCCAATACACGAGCTCAACGGCGTGTTTCAAGGTATGGCTGGGTTTGATGAAGCGAGTACAGAGCGCAGGTTTGTGGCTTCGGTTCCCGAACATTTAAAGTGGATGTTGCTCGATCGATTTTCTCAGTTATCTAACCAAGGCTTATCTCTTGAGGTGTATGACCAACCAGATAGTGATGATCAAGTCCATGAGGATCTATTAACTCAGAAGTTTGATTTGATGATCGACATTGTGTTGCCTGAGCATTCAAGCATGATGAGCGAAAAGCTCTACGACAGTGAGTTTGTGATTGTTTGCCGAAATGGGCACCCTAGGATCAAAGGTGAGATCACCGAGGCGCAATATCTCAGTGAGCAACATGCGGTTTTAGCCAGAACACGTCGCCAAGTAAGAAGTTTGACTCACTACACTTCGTTAGACTTATCCTCGCGTAAAATTGTAATTCACGGTAGCTCTATGGCCAGTAACCTAATGCTGTGTAGCCAGACTGATTACATCACTGTTGTGCCGCTTTCTATGGCGAACCAGTATCAGGAACGTCTTGGGTTACAGTTGTTCAAACCGCCTTTCGATTATCAGCCTATCTCTCATTACCTCATTTGGTTGAAAAAACAGAACACCGATCCGGCACATAAGTGGTTGAGAGAGCAGATCATCAATACGACTAATGACATGTCTAAATCACTAAACAGTTGGCGCTCCGCTTTCTGATCGTCGCCCTATCTTTTGTTTGCCAAATATCTTCTTAACAAATCACTTGTATTAAGTGAGTTATAATAAAAAATTATCACAATGAGAATTTATGATAATTTCATTTATTTGCTGTCAGCTCGTATATTAACCCTAACAAAGAAGTGGGTAACCTCCACTCACGATTATATCGGCTCAGGTTGCTGGGCTAAAAAGGGCGAAATATGAAATTCCTACACACAATGATCCGAGTTACTGATTTAGACAAGTCTATCGAGTTCTACACCAAGGTATTGGGAATGAAGGAACTTGAACGCCACGAAAACAAAGAGTACCGCTACACATTGGTTTTTGTTGGCTATGAGCAAGGCGGCACGACTATCGAGCTAACGTACAACTGGGATACGAATGAGTACGAGATGGGCAGCGCGTTTGGTCATCTGGCATTGGGTGTAGAAGATATTTACGCAGCATGTGACAAAATCAAATCGCTAGGTGGCAACGTCACTCGCGAAGCGGGTCCAGTGAAAGGCGGCTCAACTCATATCGCTTTTATTACTGACCCAGACGGCTACCAAATCGAACTGATTCAACTAGGTTAATCGAGGATATAACAATGACAAACGCACTATTTCAACCAATTCAACTTGGTAATATCGAGCTTAAAAACCGTATTGTTATGCCACCGATGACGCGTTCTCGCGCAACGCAACCTGGTAATTCAGCAAACGATATGATGGCGGCTTACTACGCTCAGCGTGCTTCTGCAGGTTTGATTATTGCTGAAGGCACACAAATTTCACCTATGGGTCAAGGCTATGCTTGGACTCCGGGTATCTATTCTGATGAGCAGATCGCTGGTTGGAAAAAAGTGACTGATGCCGTACATGAAAAAGAGGGCGTTATCTTCGCTCAACTTTGGCATGTAGGCCGTGTAACACACCCAGACAACATTGGTGGTGAACAGCCAATCTCGTCTTCTGCACTTAAAGCACAAAACGTAAAGGTATTCATCGATAACGGTACTGATGAACCGGGCTTTGTTGATGTGGTTGAACCTCGTGAAATGACGAAACAAGACATCAAAGAGGTGGTTGAACAGTATCGCCAAGCGGCTTTGAATGCGGTTGAAGCAGGCTTTGATGGTATCGAACTTCACGCAGCGAATGGTTACTTAATCAACCAATTCATCGATTCTGAAGCAAACAACCGCACTGACGAATACGGTGGTTCAATTGAAAACCGTTTACGTTTCCTAGGCGAAGTGGTTGAAGCTATGGTTGAAGCGATTGGTGCTGACCGTGTTGGTGTACGCCTTGCTCCGTTCACATCGTTGAATGGTACGGTTGACGCTACACCAGTAGAGACTTACACAGCGGCGGCAGCACTACTTAACCTATACAAAATTGTTTACCTACACATTGCAGAAGTTGATTGGGACGATGCACCTGAAACGCCAAAAGCATTTAAAGCAGCAGTTCGTGAAGCCTACGAGGGTGTCCTTATTTATGCGGGTAAATACGATAGCGAGCGTGGCGAAAAAGCCGTTGCTGAAGGCGTAACTGACATGGTTGGTTTTGGTCGTCCATTCGTTGCGAACCCAGATTTACCAGCTCGTATTCAAAATGGTTACCCACTTGCAGCGCACGATCCAAACACATTGTTCGGTGGTGCTGAAAAAGGTTTAACGGATTACCCAGAATACGCAGGCTAAAAACAGCTGCCTGAAGCAGAGTATTGAGATAGTATCTCGATCCTGTTGAATGTTTATAAAAAGCAACCTTGCAGAGTCGGGTTGCTTTTTTTGTTATTGGACTAAGTAAAATGATGAACGTGAAAGCGATGCGCGGAGAGCTTTACCTTCTATTTGCCACCCTGCTAGCTGGGGTGGGATGGATTGCATCTAAGCTGGTGGTATTAGAAATGCCTGGGCCAGTGTTCATTGGTGTGCGATTCCTCGTCGCGAGTCTTATTCTTCTGCCATTTTGTATTCACCATATTCGTAAGCTTTCGTTTAAGCAGATTCTGTCTCTTTGCGGCGTGGGTTTGTTGTTGTCTGCCTCATTGCAGGTATGGGTGTTTGCAGTTTCGGTGACTGAAAGCTTGTCGGAAGGGGCATTCATCATGAGCTTAGCCATGATCATTGCACCGTTTGTGTCTTGGATTTTGTTTCGAGTTAAGCCTAATCGCGCGTTTTGGATGTCTTTCCCGATCGCGATTATTGGCATGCTGTTGCTGACTTTGGGCAACGGCTGGCATGTTGAGCAGAGTCAGATTTATTTCTTACTAGCATCGATGTTGTTGTCTGTTCACTTTGTGATGAACAAGCGTGTGATTACCAATATCAAGCCTATCGCATCAATCTGTGTGCAACTGTTTGTGGTGGGTGTGAGTGGTTTAGCCTTTGCTTCTATGACAGCTCAGCCGGAGTTCGAAATCACCAAAACCTTAGTCTTCTGGTTTATTGTCTCTGCGGTGATCGCAACGTCTATTCGTTACTTGCTACAAACGGTCGGTCAGCACTCCGTGAACATGGAAGTGGCGGCATTGATCATGATTCTTGAGCCTGTGTGGACGCTGCTGTTAAGTGTGAGTGTGCTTGGCGAAAGTGTAGAGATGCAGAAGCTGCTCGGTGGGGCGGTGATCATTGCTTCACTATTTTGCTATATCAAATGGTCGAGACGAAAATAAAACACTCGGCGCAAGGCCGAGTGTGGGTTGTTCTTCAAGTGCTTTTCTGAGCTTTATCAGGCGAGTGTTGAACAAGACTTGTCGAGTGCAGAGCAAGGGTTAAATTCTGCGAATAAGACGTGCAAAGGGTGTCACCGTACTTATCGTTCTCGCTGGTAACTATTCTAACAACGAGCTTTGAATACTGGTGGTAAAGTCGAACCCTTACCACCATAGTCCTATCGCACAGCCTTCTTTTCTTTATGCCATCAATTCGAATGCACTAGGGGCGGGAAAGGACGTGAATGAATTAGTCGCGAATAGTGACTTTTGTAATCACAATATCTTCGCAAGGCACATCTTCGTGTCCCCAGCGAATGGTTGTTGGTGCTTTCGCAATTTTGTTTACCACATCCATACCTGCTGAAACCTTACCGAATACCGCGTAACCCCAGCCAGCATTGGTTGTTGAGGTGTGATCTAGGAAATCGTTGTCATCAAGGTTGATGAAGAACTGCGCCGTTGCAGAATGTGGTGCATCAGTCCGAGCCATTGCCACAGAACCAATCACATTCTTCAAGCCACGGTTTGCTTCGTTGACGATTGGGGCACGAGTTGGTTTTTCTGTCATGTCGATAGTGTGACCACCACCTTGAATCATGAAACCTTTAATAACACGGTGAAATGTCGTGCCTTCGTAGAAACCGTCTTGGCAGTATTTAAGGAAGTTTTTCGACGTTACTGGCGCTTTTTCAAGGTTCAGTTCAATCTCGATATCGCCAAAGTTGGTGGTGAAAGTAATCATAGGGTTACCTAAAGTTGAAGTTTTACTGAGTCGTAATGACGAAAGTGGGTTGCAGTATAGGGAAAATAACAGCAGATACTAGTGATGGTTTTATTGTGGTTGAATTCTCATCAACCACCAAAATCACGCCTGATATTGTTTAAGGAACATCTCGACACTTGAAGTAATGATCACTTGTTTGTGCGCAGCATCCGGTGACGGCACATGACCAATGATTTGCGGCCAAAACGCAAAAGACTTAAGCAGACCAATGAACTGCGTGGAGGCGAATTGTGGGTCTAGTTCTACTAAACGACCGTCTGCCAACGCGGCTTTAATCCAGGTTGTAAGTCCACTTTCTGCTTGGGAATACTTTTCCATCGCTTGTTGCGCCAGTTCGGCGTTATGGAAATACTCTGAGAACAACACGCGTGACAGGTCGATGAAGCCTTCAGACTCAAGTAACTCAAGTTCTTGATTGGCTATCGACGAAAGCTGTTCTTCAAGTGGCAGTTCTGCTTGATAAGGGAAATGCGTCGTGGCCAGAGTTTTGCTCCAAATGCTGTCCAGAATCTCATCTAAAAGCAGCTCTTTGCTGGCAAAGTGATTGTATACGGTTCGCTTTGATACTTCTGCGCGGCTCGATATTTTATCCATGCTGGTGGCCTTGTAGCCATGCTCAGTAAACTCTGCGATAGCAGCGGCAACGATCGATTCACGTTTTCTTTGGCTCAGCGTTTTTTTTACAGTCATCGGGATACTACTCAATATGTCGCGGTTAGCATTACATACGCTAATTTTACACCAGTAAGTTTACTTTTAGAACACCAATCCGCGTATTGGTAATTCGGTCGAGAGCAACTGAATCGCTTTGCAATGCACGGTGGGTATCATAGAATCGAAAGTGTATTCGAATTTTATTGATATCAACGGAAGAGAATAAACAATCAATGAGTAGTATTTTAGAGTGTATTCGTACAGTTGGACGAGGAGAAAGAGGGCGTAAGCCTTTATCGTTCGAACAAGCCTACCGCATCATGGATGAGTATTTAAGCGGAGAAGTCGGTGACGACCAAATGGCTATGCTACTGATGTTGATTCGTGTGCAGAATGAAACCAATGAAGAGATCGCTGGCTTTGTAAAAGCGTTTCAATCTCGAGTGCCAGATTTAGGCGCTGATATTGATTGGCCGTGTTATGCAGGTAAGCGTAACGATAACGCCAGTGGCAAGCCTTGGAACTTGTTGGCGGCAAAAATCTTAGCTGACAATGGCTATAAAGTGTTAATGCATGGCTATATGGATAAGCCGAGCGGTAGGACGCACGTTGAAAGCCATTTGCAAGATGTCGGTGTGCAAAGTGCTGAGAGCCCTGAACATGCTAAGTCGATTCTTGAACAAGACGGCATTGCTTATTTACCGCTAGCTAACTTTGCGCCCGAAGCACAAACCATGATTGGTTGGAAACACCGCTACGGTTTGAGAACACCAATTAACACGGTAGTTCGAGCATTGAATCCTGGTGGTGGCCGTTTAGGTCTGCGTGGCAGTTTCCATCCTGGCTTTCCACAACTTCATGCGGAAGTTGAGCATGTTATCGGAAATAAATCCCACTCGGTGATTTCATTCAAAGGGATGAACGGTGAGTCGGAATATAATCCTAAAGTTAGCCAAACGGTATGGATGAGCTCTCCTGACAAAGTCGAATCGTTCTACTGGGAAGAGATGATGAACCTAGAGCTGCCACTTCCTAGTCAATGTGTACTTGGCACATCGGCTGAAGATATGGCGCTAATGGCGAATACCGTTGTCGACAGCATGACAGCCATTCTCTTTGCAGAAACGCACGATAAAACTGAGGCATACCAGAAAGCGGTGCGCCTGTGGCATGAGTATTGTGCGCGTTAGATGGTGGTTTGTAATCAATGAGAGAAGGTCAGCGAGCGCTGGCCTTTTTATACTTGATTTCTAGCAAGGGCTTTTCGTGAACGCCCAAACAATAAAGCTACTTCACTCGCATCAAGCGATGCATTTTGTCTTCGAACTGAATCTCAATCACCTGTGAGATTTTCATCTTATCAACACGATCAAGCATTCTCGCTTGGTAATCACGTTTTTTCATCCACTCTAGCGGTTCTTTAAAGCCATCTTCATTAATCACAAACGACTGATCGGTAATAGAGTCTTCAAAGATATGAACCACCCAAATGCGTGATTGGAAATCCAATAACTCACTAAAGTAGCTTTTTAACTTAGATAAGGAATTCGTTAGATACGTTTTAGGTGGGGTTTGGGAAGACATAGTAAACCGTATTTGGACAATGAAAATCGGCAAGGGCGCCGTCTGATCATTATAGCCTTTACCCGTTAGGCTTGTCAGGTCGAATTCGGCAGCCATTCACGGCTATTGCGCTTGCTAATGCTACTATGGCTGCCAGTTAGAGATTAACCAAATCAGTGTCGGATTCACTATTTAACGAATAGGCCGAAGTCGATCTCTTGTTCTCTTTGATATTTCACCAGCTTCACTTTTAGGTCGTGTTTTGCTGCTAAATCAATGGCTAAGCATGACATGCGTTTTATCTCATCAACGCAGCTTGATATCAGCGGTTTTTCTTGATTATCGATAGTGGCGATGAGTGTGTTTTCTGTGCCGTCGTTACCTGCGTAAATATACGCGTACATGTTGTTGTCGTGTTGCATAAACTTCCTAAAACGGGATTTCTAATTATTAGTGAGGTGAAGATTACAGGGTTTATTTACGCAGGCTAGCTCGGCTAAGTAAGGTTAAGCAAGGGAAAGTAAGGCTTTGTAAGGGCTCTTTTTTTTCTTTTTTCTGGCGTTCGAAAACGTGCTCAACCCTTTGTTTGTCTCACTTTTTTGTCTTGTTAGGTTTTGCCTATCAATAAAATTGTTGAAATCCATTTAGTAAAATCAAGATTTTAGACAACAATTAACTTAACAAGATAGAAAATATATGACGCAAAGTATTTAGGGAGAACGCAATGCATTCTATTAAAGTGAAAGATTACATGACGCAGCAGGTTGTGACATTTACTCCTGATATGCCGTTAAGTCTAGCGTTAGACAAAGTGATGCGTAGCCACCATATGGGTGGGCCCGTAATCGATGATAACGAACAAGTGATTGGCTTCCTTTCAGAGCAGGATTTACTCGAGAAACTTGTGAAGGTCAGTTACTTCTGCCAAGACACACACCTTGTGGGTGACTGTATGTACCAAGAAGTGCTGTCGGTGTCACCTGACTTATCCATTATTGAATTGGCGGACATGATGCAGGTTGGAAAACCTAAAGCATACCCTGTGATCGATAATCGAAAACTGGTGGGTATTATCACCAGAACTGATGTTTTGAGAGCAATTGGCAAGAACTTGGAAGAATGCTTCAAACATCAGGTATAGTAGCGTGTTAAGAACGATTATTTTTCTCAATACTCTCAATTGAAAAAAGGCGCACTAGCGCCTTTTTTCCGTATAGCGCTTTTCTTGGTCGATCCTCTCTTTGTGGATCCTTAGCCTGTTGAACTGTTGAACTGTTGAACAGCTGATTGGGCTTTAGCTCTTGGGTATTCCAACTTTTGGAGGTTTCATGTCAAATCAAACGGCAAAGTTTATTGAAGGTTCAACGATGCGCCACATATTGGTGATGTCGGGGGCTGGCTCTGTCGGTTTGATGGCGTTATTTGTGGTCGACTTACTCGACATGCTGTTTATCAGTATGCTCGGACAGGTTGAATTGGCTGCTGCGGTAGGCTTTGCAGGTACGCTGACTTTCTTTTCTACCTCCGTTTCTATCGGTACTTCCATTGCCATGGGCGCATTAGTGTCCAAAGCCATCGGCTCCAAGAATCAAGAGCACGCTCGAAACCTAAGCACCAGTATCATGCTGACTGCGTTTGTTATCAGTTCAACCATAACTGCAATCATGTTCGCTTATATTCCAGAGCTGCTAGCCGCGATAGGCGCCAAAGGCATTGCAGCCGAACGCGCTCAAGCTTACCTACAGATTTTGCTACCTAGTGGTCCATTTTTGGCGTTAGCGATGGCAGCGGGTGCGGGCTTAAGAGCGGCAGGTGATGCTAAGCGTTCGATGTGGGCAACTTTGTCTGGCGGCATTGTTAACGCGATTCTCGATCCTCTGTTTATTTTTGGTTTTGGTTGGAACATCGAAGGGGCGGCTATCGCTTCGGTTGTCGCTCGTTTCTCGGTGCTATTCTTTTCGCTTTATCCTCTTATTCGCAGCCATCAGCTGGTGGCTCCGCCTTCTTTTGTGCAATGGCGTCTTAATATTCGACCAATATTGGCGATTGCGCTGCCTGCGATTATCACTAATACTGCAACGCCTATCGGTAATGCGATTGTGACAACGGGTATCGCACAATATGGTGAGGACTTTGTCGCGGGCTTTGCCGTGATAGGTCGTCTGACGCCAGTTTGTTTTGCGGTTATCTTTGCCTTGTCTGGCGCTGTGGGGCCAATCATTGGTCAGAACTTTGGTGCTGAACGCATGGACCGAGTGAAGGAAACACTCAATAACTCATTGCTGGTTACTACGGCATACACTATCGCTGTTTGTATTCTGTTGTACTTCGTTCAAGGTTATGTCATTCAAGGTTTTAGTCTACAAGGTGATGCAGCAATCATTGTGGCGGCTTTCTGTACCTATGTGGCGTTAACCTTCACCTTTAACGGTGCACTATTTGTTGCCAACACGTCTTTCAACAACCTAGGTAAACCGCTTTACTCGACAGCATTGAATTTGGGCAAAGCCACGTTAGGTACTCTGCCGTTCGTCTATCTAGGTTCAGAGTGGTATGGCGCTTTGGGTGTTCTTTATGGTCAAGCTTTGGGTAATGTTCTGTTCGGAATTTTAGGTATCTTGGTGCTTCGACATCATATCGCTGAACTGATGCAAGGATCTCAAGTTGATCCAGTGGAAGACGATGTGTCGATTGTCAGCCTAAACACACAGCCATTCTGTTCACACGATGCGGTGCTTATTGATGACGTATCGGCGAACCGTGAAGAGTGTGCGGAGCTTAAATCTCAGTAAGCCATCGGCGCTGGCATAATATTTTTGTTTTCTTGAAAACTTCTTCTTGACCTTGGAGTAGCCTCCAAGGTTTATACTTTTGATGAACTTAAGGTTCTGTTGCTCGTGAGTTAGCAACAACCTCAAGGCTTTTGAGTATTAAGGAGATACATTATGTGCGCAAAACATGCAGCGTGCCGCTCAGCAAAAGTGGACGTTCAACCTCAAGCGGCAGGAGCAAGTTGCTCTAGCCCTAAAATTTCAAGCATCACAGCAGCAGGCACTTCATCTGGTTGTTGTAGCTCTTCTGCTGCTCCGTCATCGTCTGGAGATGATTGTTGTAGCTCGTCGGACAGTGGAGAAGAAGACAGTCAGTCCTCAACTTTATCTCTCGATGCCAAATTTTCGAAAAGTTGGCTGGTTGCCGGAATGGACTGCCCAGCTTGTGCAAGAAAAATAGAAAACGCGATCAGCAATATTGACGGTGTTATTCAAGCGAAGGTTCTCTTTGCTACCGAAAAGCTGGTTGTGAAATTCGATAATGAAAGCATTGCTGACACCATTGAACAGGTCTCTATCAAAACGGGTTTCCCTCTTACGGAAGTCGGTTCAAAGAAAGAAAAACAACAACCTGAGACTTTTTGGCAAGCTCATATCCAACCTAATTTACAGATTATCGCGATTGCAGCGGCAATGCTGTTTGCAGTGCTTGTGAAAAGCACCTCACCTCAATTAAGTGAAGGCTTGTTTACGGTAACTTGTCTGCTTGGTTTATATCCGGTGGCGAAAAAAGCGGTTCAGTTGGCACGCTCAGGAACACCATTTGCTATTGAAACCTTAATGAGTGTTGCCGCGCTGGGTGCTTTGTACCTTGGCGAAACTGTGGAAGCTGCGATGGTTCTATTGTTGTTCTTGATTGGTGAGCGCTTAGAAGCGTTTGCTTCATCAAGAGCAAGAAGTGGCGTTCAAGCGCTAATGGCATTGGTACCAGAAAACTCGACTAAGATCATCAACGGCGAGCGTGTAGAAGTAGCAGTCAGTGAACTGGTTCCAGGTGATGTGATTGAAGTGGCCGCGGGCTCTCGTTTACCTGCTGACGGCCAATTGATTACAGACGCGGCAAGCTTTGATGAAAGTGCGTTAACCGGTGAATCTGTTCCTGTTGAACACATCGAAGGCAATAGCATCATGGCTGGCGCTGTGGTGGTCGATAAAGTGGTTCGTATCACCATCACTTCAAAACAGGGTGAGAACGCGATCGATCGCATTCTTCATCTGATTGAAGAAGCAGAGTCTCGTAAAGCACCACTAGAGCGATTCCTCGATAAGTTCAGCCGTTGGTACACACCGTTAATGATGGTAGTGGCTCTGTTGGTCATCATCACACCACCATTGTTGTTTGCGCAGCCATGGGAAACATGGGTTTACCGTGGCCTAGCGCTATTGTTGATTGCTTGTCCGTGTGCCTTGGTTATCTCGACTCCTGCAGCGATTACCTCTGGCTTAGCAGCAGCAGCGAAACGTGGCGCGCTCATTAAAGGCGGCGCAGCGCTAGAGCAGCTTGGTAAAATCCAAACCATCGCCTTCGATAAGACAGGCACACTGACCGAAGGTAAGCCTCAGGTTACGGATATTCAACCTCTATTGGGGTGGCAACAAGACGCGATGCTGCGTGTGGTTGGGGCGATTGAAGTTGGCTCTACTCACCCGTTGGCGCAGTCACTTGTCGCTAAAGTAAAAGACCTGAATATTGAGATTCCTGAATCACACAACAAGAAAGCGTTGATTGGTAGTGGTGTTGAAGGGGATGTTGATGGTGTTAAGTATCAGGTTCTGTCACCGTCTAAAGTCACGTTCGAACTTGGTGCCGATGTGGTTTCTCAGGTAGAAGCATTAGAAGGTGAGGGCAAGACGGTTGTGGTTGCTCTTGAGGTTAAAGATCAAGAAGAATCAACAGAGCAAGCTACGACGGTGATTGGTCTGATTGCTTGGCAAGATACGTTACGCAGTGACGCTAAGCTTGCGATTGAACGACTTAATGAATTAGGTATTCAATCTATCATGTTGACCGGCGATAATCCGCGCAGTGCAGCAGCGATCAGTAGCAAGATTGGTATGCAGTACAAGGCAAGCCTATTGCCAAGCGACAAGGTATCTTACGTTGAGGAGTTATCTCAACAGTCGCACGTGGCGATGGTCGGTGATGGCATTAATGATGCACCAGCAATGAAAACGGCGAATGTCGGCATCGCAATGGGTGGTGGTACGGATGTCGCTTTGGAAACGGCGGATTCAGCACTGACTCATAACCGTTTAACTGAGCTGCCAGCGATGATTGAACTGTCGCAAGCGACCATGAACAACATCCGTCAAAACGTAGCCCTTGCGCTTGGTTTGAAGGTCGTATTCTTGGTGACAAGCTTGTTAGGTATTACCGGTTTGTGGGTGGCAGTTTTAGCGGATAGTGGTGCAACTGCATTGGTGACATTGAACGCATTGCGTCTGCTTCGATTTAAATCTAAAGCGGACTAAATCGAGCTCACCGACATAGAGCATTCTTAATATAAAAGCGCCTTTAGCGGTAATACGTTAAAGGCGCTTTTTGTCTCATTAGTATGCAACATAGGCGTGCGGATTGCTTATTTTTGTGATGCCAATCGGTTTTTTGTGAAACTTGAATTATTGTTGCGATCATTCATGTGACATGTGTCACTTCATTTTGTAATGAGCTTGGTTAGAGTGTGTTCGTACCCCACGAATTTACTATGAGCTTAAATAAGGGTAAAAAGCCCAATAAGCCAAAAGGAGCGAACTATGTCTCAAGCTGTTTTCCACTTAGGTGTTACTGAAGCAGATCTTAACGGTGCTACTCTTGCGATCATCCCTGGTGATCCTGCTCGTGTGCAAAAAATTGCAGAAGAGATGGAGAACCCAGTATTCCTTGCTAGTCACCGTGAATACACGCTTTACCGCGCAGAGCTAGACGGCAAACCAGTTGTTGTATGTTCAACAGGTATTGGTGGTCCATCGACTTCTATCGCAGTTGAAGAGCTTGCTCAACTTGGTGTTCGCACTTTCCTACGTGTTGGTACGACTGGTGCTATCCAACCTCACGTAAACGTGGGTGACATGATTGTTTCTACAGGTTCTGTTCGTCTAGACGGCGCTAGCCTACACTTTGCTCCTATGGAGTTCCCAGCAGTGGCTGACTTTGAAGTTGCAACAGCAATGAAAGCGGCAGTTGATGAATCAGGTGCAACAGTTCACATGGGCGTAACGGCATCAAGCGATACGTTCTACCCAGGTCAAGAGCGTTACGACACGTTCTCTGGTCGCGTTGTTAAGCGCTTCCAAGGCTCTATGCAAGAATGGCAAGACATGGGCGTTCTAAACTTCGAGATGGAATCTGCAACACTGCTAACTATGTGTGCAAGTTCTGGTCTGAAAGCAGGTTGTGTTGCTGGTGTAATCATCAACCGTACTCAAAAAGAGACGCCTGATCACGACACTCTAAAAGTAACAGAAGCACGTTCAATCAAAGTGGTTGTAGAAGCCGCTCGTAAAATGCTTTAAGTCTTAAAGTGCTCTGAGTTTTAGAGAGCATTAAGTCTTCAAGTGACATTAAATTTTGAAAATGGCCGCATCGTATGATGCGGCCATTTTTTTGTGCCGTCTGAAAGTAATCAATAGAGAAAACAGACAACAAAAAAGGCGAGTGACTTAATCGTCATTCGCCTTTTTAACAATCTGCTTAAGAGCATTGAGCTCTCATGAGCTTATTGGTTTTTAGTACTCTAGATCTTCACTGCCACCCGCAGCTGTAAACCATGCCGTTAGGTGTGTTTTAAGATCTTTCAATTCGTCAGGGCCAATCAATGCAAGGCCAAGATCTTCAGCTCGTGTGGTGTCGTTATGGCGAAGAGGGCGGAAGCTCACTAACATTGCACGTGCTTGTAGGCCACCTAGCAGGTCTCTAAGCGATTCCAGTTTGTACAAGGTGTCATCACCATCATCACGCATGCCTTTGGTCTTACATTCGATGATGTGCAGCTTATTGTTCACCACAGAGGCAACATCAAGCTCGTTACGAACCTCACGTTCACCCAGTTGACGGTATACCTGAACATTCAAAGAACGGTCTTGAATGGTCGGCATGTCATCTTGGATCTGCTTAACTGTGCTGTGAACCAATGTTTCAAGCCATTCACCGTTTGAGAAGCGGCGCGCGTCTTCGTTGGCAAAGGTCAAAATACCATTGTCGTAAGTCGCAATTTTAGCTTCAACCAAATCGCTCAGCAGCATGTTGAGCTCGCGATAGCCTTGTTGCTTCTCAGATAGGCCTACATCAAGTTTTTGTTCTTTACGGCAGGTCGTTGCTAGGTAGTTCAATGTCGCAAGGCCAGGGCCTAGTTCGAGTGCGTTACTTGCCCAACGTTCACCCAGTTCATAAAGTTTCTGATCCAGTTGCGGAGACAGCTGAACATCGCTGAATTCACCGCGAGCACCGAACACAGTTAGGTAGTCGTCGATAGTGATGCGGTCTTGAACTTGTGCGTCTTCTTTACCATTAGGGTACAACCAGCAAAGCTTGTCGCTATTTGGTTCAACCACGAAGATTGGCCAGTAGTAAGTACGGAATACTTCGTACACAGAAAGTAGGCGGTGACGGAGGCCACAACTTGCGTTGAGCTTCACTTCTTGACCGCGTGCTTTGAGGTCTTCGGCAAGGGTTTGGATAGATTCTTTAATGACAGATGTATTTACGATGGTCGGAATTTCGAAAAACTCACTCGTAATGTCGCGCTTGTGCAAAACGCTGTCTAAACGTTTGTACATACTGACTTGATTTTTGTCACCGATAAACACGATGTGAGTGCTGACCGCTCGGTTATCAAGTAATGGGGTGAGCAAGCGAATGGGGTCTTGATCGATAATGCCAACATGAACAGCCATATAAATTCCTTAATAGCGGCTCGCTCATAAAGGTGAAAGAAAAAACGGGAAGCAGCAAGCCTTAATAATCATATAATGACAAAGCTCATAAAAAACAAGGGCAACCCTTGATAAAAGTTGCCCTAGCTCAATTAGTCACCACTATTGGGTAAGAAGTCTCAACAATCTCACTAAATATCTATCGATTCTTCATTTATCTATAGTTTGAATTGATGTACTAAATCACCTTGCTGATTCGCCAAAATTGTTAGGTTTTGGCTTGCCTCCGCAATTGAAGACATCGCTTGGTAACTCTTATCTGCGATGTGGTTGATGTCTTCGATGTTGCGTGCAATATCACCAGACGTTTCACTCTGCTCAGCGGCTGCTTGAGAGATGTGTGTACTCATGTGGCTGATCTCTAGAATCAAGGCTTGGATCTCTTCCATCGCACTGTTTGCACTTGAAGCTTGTTGAACCGACATGTCCATATCGCTCATACAGCTTTCAATTACGTTACTTGCAGTTTTCGAGCTTGATTGCAGATTGCTGATCATAGTCTCGATTTCAGAGGTTGATTGAGTGGTCTTCTGTGCTAGCACTCGTACTTCATCGGCAACGACTGCAAAACCACGACCTTGTTCACCTGCACGCGCTGCTTCGATTGCCGCATTAAGTGCAAGTAGGTTGGTCTGTTCAGCAATACCACGAATAACGTCAAGGATTGAACCAATCTGGCTACTCATCTGTTGTAGCTCGCCTACAGCGCCCACTGATTCAGTAAGGCGAACTTCAAGCTGATTAATGGTGCTGATGTTGGTGTTCATGATCTGACGACCAGACTCAGAAGCCGATTCTACTTGTTGAACCATGGTGAGTGAGCTTTGCGCGCTGTTCGCCACTTCTTGTACAGAATGAGACATCTCTGTCATTGCGGTCGCAACAGTCGCGGTTTGCTCACGTTGGCTGTTCAATTGAGCCTGCGTTTCAGATGACGTCTTCTGGTTGACGCTTGCAGTCTTAGTTAAGTCATCTGAAGCATCATTCAACTTCACAAGGATATTGTGCAGGTTGTCAGCCAAGGTGTTGATGTGACGGCTCACGCGGCTGAATTCGTTGTCGTAGCGAATATCGATACGCTGAGTCATATCACCTTCAGTTAGACCTTCTAATGTACCGAGGATGCGAGTTAATGGCTCTCGTACGCTGTGTGCAATGTGGTAACCAATCGCAGCAGCGAACACAGTCACAACAATGCCAATGGCAATCGCGTTGAATAGGCCTTTGTCGTAGATGCTGCTTGCGTCAGCGAGTGATGAGTTAAGTTGCTCTTCAGCGGTCACGTTGAATGAGTCCAAAACAGCCATCGCTTGGTCAACTTCTAGAGCTAGGTTAGCGATGTTCACGTACAACGCTTGTTTGGCTTGTAGGTAGTTGTTGTGTTTGTCTAGTACGCCACCTTTCTGACCAACGTCTTTGGTGAACTTCTGAACCGACTCATCGAAGACATTTTTAAGTGCTGGTAGTTGTGTTGATAGACCTCGATAAGCGTAGTTAAGATGAGTAACGGCCTTTTTGTTTTGGTTAACGGCTTTTTGAACGAAGGCAACATCAGAGCTAGCAAGTGCATCAGAGGTAATAACTTCTGCGTCTTGCAGTTTGATGAAGTAGCTCTTTGCCATCACTTTTACAGAGATGCTTTTTTGGTCGGCAACGTACTCTTTCATACCAACGGTTAATTCTGAATGTAAGCGTTGGAAGTCACGAGACGCTTTTTGTACTTGTTCTTGTGCTTCGAACATCGCGACGTAGTTGTTCATCGCTTCGTCAGCTTCGGCGAAGTAGCGTTCTTCCATTGCTCTTAATTGCGCGATACGTTCAACAAGTGAAGCATTGTTTTGGCTTGCCGCTTCTAAACTACCGAGAACTTCTGAAAACGAGTTTTGTGATGCAGCAAATTCTGTACGCATTGCAGACATGCGCTCAGCGTTTTGTGTGGTTAAGAAATCTTTGAATGACTTATCAGCAGAAAGCAATTGAACACTCGTTTGATTTGAAAGCGCGACAAGTGGTAATGAGGTTTCTGAGACACTCTCAAAATTGCTGTGTATCTGATTCATGCTGTTCATCATGATGGTTATCGTGACTGCGAACATGATGATGATCAGTGCGAAACCAGCGTACATACGCTTGATCACAGATCCCTTCATGGCTTTCTCCCTAAATAAAAATGCAGACCTAATGTCAGGTCAAAGTAAAACTAACAAAATTATCAGCATTCTATTGAGCTCGGCTTACGCATTTTATGACGCACACGTCAAAAATAGCGCTCAGTTATAACCAACATGCCATTCTTGAGAGCTAAGGCTCGTTTTCTTTGATTTGAACGGTGTTTTTTATTATGCTTTAAAGCAGATTTATTGTGGTTTGATGCGGCATAGCGCATACTCAAAGCATTAAAAAATAAATGTTTTATCGGAGAGAAACATGGCTGAAGAAACCATTTTTACTAAGATCATCAACAAAGAAATCCCAGCAGATCTACTATACCAAGACGATTTAGTAACCGCATTTCGCGATATTAACCCTCGCGCGCCAAGCCATATCCTAATCATCCCAAACAAGCTGATTCCGACAACTAACGATGTTGAAGTCCAAGATGAAGCGATGATGGGGCGCATGTTTACTGTTGCTCGCAAGTTAGCAAAAGAAGAGGGCATTGCAGAAGATGGCTATCGTCTTATCGTGAACTGTAACTCTCACGGTGGCCAAGAGGTTTATCATATTCACATGCACTTGGTTGGCGGCCGTCCACTTGGCCCCCTATTAATGAGCTAATAAAAAGTTAATGAGCTAATGAAAAGCTAACGAGTTAATGAAAGCTAATGAGCTAGTTTAAACGCGCTCATTAGTGGGTTAACACAAGTAGTTAGTTGGAAAATTTGTAGTTTGTATGCCAACTTTAAGTTCTATCTGTTGTCTGAACATCGGCATCGCCTAGGCAGAGGCTAAATCAGTAGGGTTTCAACTGGCTTGAGATCCTTTTTACAACGCGTTTCGTTTTGATAATGAGACCATTAAAGGTCAGCAGACCCTAATAAAGTAGGCATTTTAAACATGCACGGAGACGATAAGTGAAGCAACAGTTTAGATTCGCTTCCATTGCCCTGTTATCGGCGTTGACCGTAGGTTGTGCGAGTATGTCTGCAGGAAGCCTGTTCAGTCATTACAGCGCACAAAACAAAGCGATCTACCAAGCCGTTAAATCTGGAGATTATTCAGAGGCTCAGCAAGAGCTACCAGATTACGCGGCAGGCGACATCCTTGATAACTTTGAAAGAGGCAGAATTAATCTGCTGGATCAAAAATACCCTGAGAGTAAGGCTTCGTTTGAAGTGGCTGATCAGGCGGTTACTGAGCAGCAACGCAAAGCCGTGATCTCAATCTCAGACAGTGCAACCAGTGTGGGTGCGTTGGCTGTGAATGACAATATTACCGAGTATGTGCCAGCCGATTACGAGTTGGGCTTTCTTCATCTGTATCTCGGTTTAAATTACCTCAAGAAAAACGATTTAGAAGGTGCGGTGATCGAAATGCGTCGCGCCAACCAAGTTCAAGAACAAGCGAAGAAGCAACGCGAGGCTGAGTTAGACAAAGCAGCCAGCGATGCGAAGAAGCAAGGCTTGTCTGCCAATGTGGGTAGCATCCTTGCCAATTACCCTGATGCGGGTAAGAAACTGCAGTCAGTACAGAATGCGTATCTGATGTTCTTGTCTGGTCTGCTTTATGAAGCGTCAAATGATTTAAACAGCGCCTACGTTGACTATCGTCGTGCTTTGGCTGTGATGCCAGATAACCAAGAAATCATCGATAGAACCATGGCAACAGCCGCTCGTTTAGGGATGCGACAAGATTTAGCAACATTAGAAAAACGCTATAAGCAATCTTCTAAACTTAGTGCAGGTGAAGGGCGAGTGATTGTTCTTCAAGAGCAGAGCGCTGTGCAAGCTATGGACAGTTGGCGACTGGATTTGCCTGTTTATGACAGTCGCGATCAGGGGGCAATATACTCTCTTGCGCTGCCATATTACCCAAGTCAAAACGTAGAGCGTTTTTCTGCCTTGCGAATCAGCGGACAGCCGCTACAAGAACATTTGATCACTGATGTAAACGCGATGGCGCAGAACGATCTATCGGAACGTATGACAAGCATTGTTATTCGCCAAGCGCTACGTGTAGTCGCGAAAGATCGCATTCGAAAAGAAGCAACCAAAGGCGATGATGTCGGTAATATTCTGTTCAACGTGTGGAACACACTGACAGAGCAACCAGACACTCGCAGTTGGCAATCATTACCTGCAGAGATTAAGAGCAGTACGTTTGTAGCAAATAGCGGTCAATATACGTTGGAAGCGGGCGCTAAAACGTACGACTTTGATATTCGAGAAGGGCAGACCACCTTGGTGTGGATTTCTCGACAAGGAAACAATGCAACAATGTGGCATAAACAGCTAGGGAGGCTGTAATGAAAAAGTGGTTAGTGAGCTTAGCAGCGGTTATGGCTCTGGCTGGTTGTGCTGATAATACAGCTGGCGTAAGGGTCGATAGTCTGACTCAGAACGTTTTCTTTGGTGACAAGGTATTGGGCAGCCGTTTACAGGTTGAAGATATTCGCACCGATCTGGTCGACGGTCATACGCGAGGAATCGTTCGTTTAAACAGTAACTATAAAGGCGATCAACATATTCTTTATCGTTTTTACTGGTACGACGATGCCGGGCTTGAGGTCAACCTTAAACAAGGTCCTTGGAAGCAAGCGATTGTTCGTGGTTTTGAAAGTATTTCGTTGTCGGAAGTGTCGGTAAACCCGAAAGCGACTCAGTTCAGAGTCCAGTTCCGAGAGCAGTAAGTTAGATTAAACGGGTCTCATGATTCGTAAATACAAGAATTTAAGAGTGTGGGTAACCCCGCTCAGGGATAAGTTGAGGAAACAAAATGAAAAAGAGTGTCATTGCGCTACTAGGTTTAGCGGTTATTTTAGGCGGTTGTTCAAACAAGGTAAGCTACGGTGATGCACAAGCAGTAGAAACCACGACAATCGATTTCGGTTCAACTGACCTTCAAACGATTGCGGGTGAAATGGTCGATAGCATGATGGCGTCTGGTTCTGTGTCTTACATTACTCGTGAACAGCGTCCAATCGTGTTTGTAGAGCGAATCAAGAACAAAACAAGTGAGCACATCGATACTGAGTCAATCACTGACACTATCAGTACTAAGATGCTGAACTCTGGTAAGTTCCGTTTCGTTGATATGGACCGTGTAGAGTCTGTTCGTGACCAATTGAACTTCCAAAACAACGATGAGCTTGTAAACCAAAGTTCAGCGATTCAATTCGGTAAAATGGTTGGTGCTCAGTACATGCTGTACGGCAACCTATCAAGCATCGTTAAGAAAGCGGGTAGCGATGAAGACGTATACTACAAAATGACGATGCGTCTAATGGATCTTGAGTCTGGCTTGATTGAATGGGCTGACGAGACTGAAATCCGTAAGCAACAATCTAAGAGCCTACTAGGCCTTTAATTTCGCTTACTTGCCAACTATGCGCAGCCGGATTTGACAATGTCTAGTATTGGCGGCGCTTAATCTTGACAGCGTATAGCTTGGTCACACGCCAATGCAGTGCATGATGTGCTGTTTATGAAGAGACACTGGCTTTTGGTCAGTGTCTTTTTTGTAGGGTATGAAGACGTTTATAGGGCAGTTAAGACGTTTATAGGGAGTAAATATGGCAATTTTTTCTTGGTCTGAGGCTAAGCTTCTTGATACCAGTTTGAGTTCGCTTGACGGTTACTTTTCTGAGCCTCCAGTTAGAGCACAGACATTAACAGGCGGTTTGACCAATCGATGTTGGAAGTTGGTCGATGCCGATGGTACTGCGTATGTTTGGCGGCCAACCACACCTATCACCAAAGCGTTCTTCATTTCTCGCCATGAAGAGTACCAAGTGCTGTCTGCCATTGAGCGACTCGGTATCGGGCCAAGCCCAATGGTAGTGAATGAGCAGGGGTTACTGGTTGAGTGGATTGCGGGTGAGACACTTTACGAAGATCTAGAACTCGATGACCTGTTGAAAACGCTGACCTCTGTTCATCTGGTTAATACTGCGCGATTACCACTGCAACCATTCAGTTTCACGGCGCGAGTCGACCATTACTGGCTGCAGCTTGATGCGATTCATAAGACCGAAGCCTGCACTAAGATTTATCAAGAGTGGCGCGTGGCTCCGAGTATTACCAATGTTGACCTGTCTTTGTGCCATTTTGACTTAGGTGGTTATAACCTAGTGAGAAACAGTGACTGCATTAAGATTATTGATTGGGAATACGCTGCGCTCGCAGACCCTAGGCTCGATTTAACATTAACCATTGCGGTTGCTGGCGCGCCAGTCACAGAAGCGGTTGAGAAGTACTGTCAGCTGCGAGGAATCCATGATGTTCAGCCTTGGCTTGATGGTGTAGAAGCATGGTTACCAAGAAGCCAGATGATGGCGATGCTATGGTATTTACTTGCTCATCAGCTTTGGGGCGATGAAAGTTATCTGCGTGAAGCGGAGGCTCTGAGTCACACTTTATGTAGCTAGGATCACGTTTAGGAAGTGAAAAATATAATTTCTCAGCTGTTACCTTTAAAACCTTGTTTTTCGTGTTAGATTGATCAAAACGTACCAATATTCAACGGGGGAGGTACAATGATTATCTATCTACATGGCTTCGACTCAACAAGCCCGGGCAATCACGAAAAAATACTGCAGTTGCAATTCATTGATGATGACGTTCGTTTCATCAACTACAGTACTTTGCATCCAAAACACGATATGCAGCATCTGCTAAAAGAAGTGCATAAGGTGATAGAGCAATCCGATGATCCGCATCCCATTATTTGTGGTGTAGGTTTAGGTGGTTTTTGGTCTGAGCGTATTGGTTTCTTATGTGGGATTAAGCAGGTGGTGTTCAACCCTAATCTGCACCCTGAGAACAACATGGTAGGTCGAATTGACCGTCCAGAAGAGTACGAAGACATCGCAACTAAATGTGTTGCTCAGTACCGTATGAAAAACAAAGGACGCTGTTTAGTGGTGCTTTCTCGTGAAGATGAAATTCACGACAATACCAAAACAGCTGCCGCGCTAGAAGATTACTATGATGTAATCTGGGATGAGAAAGAGAGTCATAAATTCAAAAAGATCTCTCAACATCTTCAAGCAATGAAAGCGTTCAAAAACGCTTAATCAATCCAGATGTTTTATAAAAGCAGTGCTCAATGAGTGCTGCTTTTTCACATCTGAATCTTAGAGATTGGTATTGATAAAGTAGTTGTATATGTTTTATCGGTCGGTTTGTGCATTTATAGATCAGTTTGCGCAAACGTTAACTAATTAGTCGCGAATCCTCATTGAGGGTAAGGATTTTTTTGTTGCGGTCATCTTTTTGCTATATATAATGTTCCCAAGCAAAATATTTTGACAAATATCAAAAAAAATTGAGAGCGAGTGAAAAAACTTGCCCATAATTTGTGTTCTGCCTCTCAGGTAGTCACCTTTTTTATCCACGTGAGCAAAGCAACAAACCATTATTTGTTGTTTGTAACCCCTCTAACTACTCGGTGAGCTGTCGTTATTCTTTTTCGCGGTAACCCAATTTGTAACAGCCTTCGCATTCAAGGCCGAGTAGATACATAGAATTTATCGGTTGGAGTAATCGAGCCGAACCCCATTTATTCATTTTGTAGAGGATTGTCATTGTGACAAAAATTATCGTAGTAGGCGGCGGTGCTGGTGGTTTAGAACTAGCAACTAAGCTAGGCCGCACTTTAGGTCGTAAGAAACGTGCCCAGATTACTCTGGTAGACCGTAAAGCAAGCCACCTATGGAAACCATTACTTCATGAAGTAGCAACGGGCTCACTGGATGAAGGTGTTGATGCATTAAGCTACCGTGCGCACGCAAAAAACCATTACTTCGATTTCCAAATGGGCAGCCTGAACGACATCGATCGTGAGCGTAAAGTGATTGCACTAAGCGAGCTTACAGACGAGCACGGTGAACTGCTGATGCCAAGCCGTGAACTTGAATACGATATTCTAGTGATGGCGCTAGGCTCAACGTCAAACGACTTCAACACTCCAGGCGTTCGTGACAACTGTATTTTCCTTGATAGCCCAGAGCAAGCACACCGTTTCCGTACAGAAATGAACAATCAGTTCTTAAAGCTTCACGCTAAGAACGGTCAAGGCACGGTAGACATCGCGATTGTTGGTGCTGGTGCAACTGGTGTAGAGCTTTCTGCAGAGCTACACAACGCCGTTAAAGAACTTCGTACTTACGGCTTCGGCGACCTAGATTCAAGCAAGCTGAACGTAAACCTAGTTGAAGCGGGTGAGCGTATTCTTCCAGCTCTACCTCCTCGTATTTCAAGTGCAGCACACTCTGAGCTAACCAAGCTTGGTGTGAACGTTCGTACGAATACGATGGTGACTCAGGCGGATTCTGACGGCCTAACAACCAAAGATGGTGACAAGATCCCAGCTCAAATCATGGTATGGGCAGCAGGTATCAAAGCACCAGATTTCATGAAAGATATCGGTGGCCTTGAGACCAACCGTATCAACCAGTTGGTTGTGAAGAACACGCTGCAAACAACACTGGATGACAACATCTTTGCGATCGGTGACTTGGCGCAATGTACACAAGCAGATGGTTCATTCGTTCCGCCACGTGCACAAGCGGCTCACCAAATGGCAAGCTGTGCATTCAGCAACATCATTGCTAAGTTGAACGGTCGTGACCTGAAAGACTACATCTACAAAGACAAAGGCTCGCTAGTTTCACTTAGCCGTTTCTCTACGGTAGGTAGCTTGATGGGTAACCTGACGAAAGGCTCGATGATGGTCGAAGGTCGTATTGCTCGTGTGGTTTACATCTCTTTGTACCGCATGCACCAGATGGCGCTTCACGGCTTAATCAAAACATCACTGATGATGCTGGTTGGTCGTATTAACCGTGTACTTCGTCCAAACCTAAAGCTTCACTAATCAGGTAAGCCTTCTCAGAGCATTACGCTGATAATAAAAAAGAGCTCTTCGGAGCTCTTTTTTGATCGTGTCGATTATGGATTATCGCAGGTGTTGAACTCATTTCTGCTGTTAAGACGTTGGAGGTAGCACAGAATAAACCACGCCATCTTTCGGCTTACCGTTAAACAGAAATCGATTCTGGGCAATGGTTTCTCGCTCAGCGCCACACTTCTCGATCAACTTTTGGCTGGGTAGGTTCTCGGTATCGCAGACAATCTCCAAACGCGTTAACTTGAGTTGCGCGAAACAAAATTCAAATAGGGCGAACATCGCTTCTTTGGCGATCCCTCTCCTTTGAAAGTCATCACCGACCCAATAACCTAAACTCGCCATATTAAAGGTGTGGTAAAGCTCATTAATGGCAACCATACCGACTAACTTATCGCTTTTTCGCTCGAAGATACCAAAGCCAAACGCTTCGGCTTTAACCCAGTTTAAGCGAGTCGCCAGAATGAATTTCTCGGCCTCGATGATAGAAAACTCGTCGTGGCACCAGTCGAGCCATGGCAATAAACTCGGGGAGGACTTAACCAGCTGAGAAAATTCTTGAGCATCTGAGGCCTCAATGATTTTAAGGCTAAGATTTTGTGTGTTGATCTGAAATTCAGGGCTCATAGAGCGTACCAAGTAACGTGTAAGTACTGAGCAAAGAAAGTCAGTACAGAATAAAGATAGATAGCACTTAATAAAACGCCCTCACTAGGAGGGCGGATTGAATTATTTATATAATTATAGCCGAATCGGCAAGTAATTTACTGCGCTACACGTCTAACTTGAATCACCATTCCAAGAAGTGGGTGGTCAAGGTAATGTGTTTCTGTACTGCGCATACGACGTTTTTGGTCCATGCGGTAGCTCTTAAGGAACTCTTGGACTTCAACCGTCGGAGAAATTTCAGTTAGATTGCCCACCTGGACGTTGCTTTCTGCGCCACTTACTAGTGAATCTAGCTCAATTTGTTGCTCTTGTAGAGTCACTTCACGAACGCTTGGCGCTTTTAAATCTAATGTCGTTTCAGCGTATAGGTAGTGCTGAACGTAGATTTGCAGCTTGCCGTCTAATTCGTAGAGTGGCTTATCAATTGTCTCTTCTTGGAACCCATCAGCGCTGCCTGCAGTGATTGCGCCTTTTTCAGAGCCATCAGCATTAAACTGTTTAGAGAAATCTTTACCTGCTTGAATATGGAAAACAGGTGCCGAGCTCTTACCTTGGTCGCCTTGACGCCAAGCGGTATGCATCAGAACTTCAAAGCCAGCGTGTTTACGTAGCTTGTCTTTCTGAGGCGTTAACTTGTATTCCGAGTAAGGTAGCATTTGAACGCCTTTCTTTGCTCGGTATTGGGTGTCTTGAAATGAACCAACGCGTTCAAGTGAAATCTTAGGCTGTGTATTTGGCCAAGATTCGTTCACCTTCTCTGCATCAACAGCGCGCTTAAAAATGATCACTTCTATATCAAATTGTCTCTGCGCCAAACTTGGCAGTGAGACGAACAATAGTAGCAGTGGGATCAGTCTTTTCATTTTTACTCCGTCTTCCAGCCGAACTACCGGCTGGATAATTTATATGTGCAAGTGGATTGGGTCTTATGCTGAAGGCAGCAAGTTTTGTCTGAATTCGCCCAATAAATCACTAACAAATTGAATTCGCTTCCGTCTGTCGACCAATGGTATCGTAAACTTGAACTTTGTTGGTCCTTCCATTGAAAACTTTTGCGGTTGAGATTGCAACAGTTTAACAAGGTAGGTCGGGTTTATGTCAGCATCCGGGTAGAATTCTAAGAATCCACCCTTATCGTGGGCTTCAATTTTCTTCGCTTTGATAGACGCTGCGGCTAATTTTAGCTCAGAAACTGATAACAAGTTCTTGGTTGCATCAGGCAGAAGGCCGAAGCGATCAATCAGCTCGACTTTCAACTCTGCCAATTCGTCGGTGTCACTCACACTCGCAATACGTTTGTATGTTGATAAACGCGTGTTGATGTCTGGAATATAGTCGTCTGGCAATAGTGCAGGCAGACGCATCTCAATTTCAGTTTGTTCACGCAATAGATCATCAAGCGAAGGCTCTCGACCTTCTTTCAACGCTTCAACCGCTTGTTCAAGCATCTCCATGTACAAGGTGAAACCAACCGACTGGATTTGACCACTCTGTTCATCACCCAACAGCTCACCCGCACCACGAATCTCTAAATCGTGAGTTGCTAGGGTAAAGCCTGCGCCCAAGTCTTCGAGCGAAGCTATCGCATCCAATCGCTTGATCGCATCTTTGGTCATTGCTTTAGGGTGTGGCGTTAACAAGTAAGCATAAGCTTGGTGGTGCGAACGACCTACACGACCACGTAATTGGTGCAGCTGTGCTAAACCAAGGTTATCGGCTCTGTCCATCAAGATGGTATTTGCCGTTGGTACGTCGATACCGGTTTCAATGATGGTTGTACACACCAGTAAGTTGAAGCGCTGGTGGTAGAAGTCATTCATGATGCGTTCCAGTTCGCGTTCACGCATCTGGCCATGAGCCACAGTAACACGCGCTTCTGGAATCAACTTCTGTAGTGACTCTGCTGTTTTCTCAATCGTGTCGACTTGGTTGTGTAGGAAGTAAACCTGACCACCACGCATTATTTCACGCAGCACCGCTTCTCTGACGATGGCATCATCACTCTCGCGAACGAAGGTTTTAATTGCCAAGCGTCGTGCGGGTGGTGTGGCGATGATCGAAAGGTCACGCATGCCGCTCATTGCCATGTTCAGCGTTCGTGGGATTGGTGTCGCTGTAAGCGTAAGGATGTCGACATCCGCACGCATCGCTTTCACTTTCTCTTTCTGACGCACACCAAATCGGTGTTCTTCATCGACAACCAGCAAGCCAAGGTCTTTAAACTTAATATCACTCGAAAGCAGCTTGTGAGTCCCCACCAAGATATCGACCTTACCGTCGGCGACATCTTGCATGATCAACTTCTGCTCTTTAGCTGATTTGAATCGGGATAGAACCTCAACACGAATCGGCAAGTTGGCGAAACGGTCACGGAAGTTCTCGAAGTGTTGCTGAGCAAGTAGGGTGGTTGGAACTAACACGGCTACTTGTTTGCTGTTGTCGGTACAAACGAATGCTGCGCGCATCGCGACTTCGGTTTTACCAAAGCCAACATCACCACACACCAAACGGTCCATGGCTTTGGCTTGGCACATATCAGACATAACGGCATTGATGGCCATCGCTTGGTCATCGGTCTCTTCAAACGGAAAGCCAGATTTGAAAGTCGCGTATTGGCCACGGTCGAGTACAAACTTGTAGCCAGGTTTTAGCTCACGCTTAGCGTAAACATCAAGTAGCTCTGCTGCAACGTCACGTACTTTCTCCGCGGCGCGTTTACGAGCTTTTTGCCATGCTTCGCCACCGAGTTTATGCAGAGGTGCTGAATCTTCAGCGCCACCCGAGTAACGCCCGATTAAGTTCAAAGATGCTACTGGCACGTAGAGCTTGGCATCGTTTTGATACTCAAGCGTTACATATTCGGTTTTCATGCCACCGGCTTCGAGTGTTTGCAAGCCAATGTAGCGACCAATACCGTGGTCAATGTGAACAACAGGTTGACCCGGTTTAAGTTCGGCTAAGTGACGAATGACAGTGTCGCTGTTAACACTTTTTTTGTCTTTCTTACGGCGCTGAACAACGCGATCACCCAACAGGTCGCTTTCACAGATAAGGGCGATGTTTTGCTCTTCATGGATAAAACCGTGTTCAGCAGAGCCAAGGATGAGGCTGAACTTGTCTTTGCCTTTAATTGAGGCATCGAGGTTTTCAACTTCGCTTGGTCGTACTTTAATACCACGAAGCAGTTCACTCAGCGCTTCACGACGACCTTCTGATTCAACCGAAAATACTACTTTGCCGTCGAAGGCTTCTGTGAACTTTCTTAGGTTAGCTAAAGGTTCTTTATTTTGATGCTGAACGCTGAGGTCAGGTAATGACACGACAGGCAAGTTGGTGCGGCCTGCCTTCTCTTCAATCGAATCTAGACTCAGGTTAACTTGTGGCTTCTGTTTGAAGTGAGCGAACAGCTCGTCTTTCTTCAACCACAGTTGTTCAGGCGTGAGAAGTGGCCGTAATGGGTCAACACCGCGCTGTTCGTATCGGTGAGCGACATCAGTAAGGAACGAATCAACCGCGGTTTCTACGTCACCCAGAACCAAGAGTTGCGCTTCATCGGCAACATAGTCAAACAGTGTTTCTGTGTGATCGAAGAATAGAGGCTGCCAGTACTCAATACCCGCAGGCCATGTGCCTTTAGATACCTGCATGTAAACTGACTCTGGTTCACGGCGGGCATCAAACTGTTGGCGCCAGCGAATACGGAAGTCTTCAATCGCCGTTTCCGAGGTTGGGAATTCGTGCGCTGGTAACAGGCGGATCTCAGAGATGTCTTCAATAGAACGCTGGTTTTCAGGATCGAAAGTACGAATAGTGTCGATTTCGTCATCGAAAAAATCGATTCGATACGGGTCTTTACTGCCCATTGGGAACAGATCGAGAATAGAGCCACGGCTTGCGTATTCACCGGGGCCAAACACTTGGTCAACGTAACGATAGCCTGACTTTTCAAGCTGTAGACGCAGTTTCTCTAAAGAGTAGAGATCGCCCGTTTTCACCATTAACGTGTGTTGTAGCAAAAAGTCACGCGGTGACTGGCGTTGCAATAACGTGCTGATCGGAACGATCGTGATGCCATCTTTTAGTGTTGGCAGTGCGTAAAGGCGTGCGATACGATCTGAGATGATCTCTTGGTGCGGCGAGAAGCTATCGTATGGCAGCGTTTCCCAGTCAGGGAATAATGCGACTTCATGTGCCGTAAACTGTTCAATTTCAGATTGCAGCTTAAGAGCGACTTGTGGGTCTGGCACTGCTAGTACTGTATGGCTGTTGTGCTGCTCTGCGAGTTTAGCGATGGCCAGAGCGAGAGACGAACCGACTAGGTTACCGATGTGCTTTTTGTCACCGGCTCCTTTGAGTGTAGGTAGTGTAAAAATAGATTGTTTGGTCATGTTAATTTACTTGTTATCTCGGTCTAGAGAGCGTTGACGCAAAAGTTTCTGTTGTTGATGAAGTGCCGCTTTGATCAGCAGGTCTTGGTCAGTATCGCGAAGATGAGCGTATTTGAAGTTAATTTCGAAACCGGAATCTTTAGGCTGGCTTGCAAACACTTCCGCGTAGCAGTATATGGCTGCAGCTGGGTGCTCTAGAAAAAGTTTGGCTTTTACTAAGCGACCCGGTTCGATGTCTGCTTTTGAAAAGCAGGAAAACTGACTCGCACCAAATGAATAGGTGTGAGTGCGAAATTTCTCATCATCTTGCTGCGATAACATAAAGCTCAACAAGAGGTTTAATTTTGAGTTTTGTGCATCCAATAAACTGGTGACATTCTTCAAGTCGCTGTTTTTCAGTTCCGCTCGAGCGCTGTCAGCTAACAGATCCAATTGGCTAAATTCACTTGCCACCACAAATGGTGCTGGGATCTCAGATTCGAATTGAATTTGAGAAGGTAAAGTGAAGCCGCTGTCCATTGGTTCAATATTAGCGGTAAGGCTATGGTGAACGGTGAAAAACTCTTGTTCTGTCATGCGTTAGTTCCTTGAAGTGATCTATTGATTATCGCTATGTGGCCGCAGTAATCAAGGTCAGTTAATTGAAAGTCTCAAATAGTTGTTTGAAATTTGGCTATTTGACAAGGTTCTGTTTTTCAAGCCTAACTAATTGAGTTAATTCACTCTATATTTTCAATTAACCCCTACACAGTAACAGCAATACCCGTTACATTAACCCGCATCCCCTTTAGATGGTTCAAAGTATGTTTCATCCTATTTCGTTGTTTGTTGGCCTACGCTATTTGAAAGGCCGTTCAGGTGATCGCTTTAGCCGTTTTGTTTCTTATATGTCGACGGCAGGTATCACCATTGGTGTGCTGTCTTTGGTTACTGTTTTATCGGTAATGAATGGATTCGAAGCGCAGTTAAAAGACCGAATTCTTGGTGTTCTTCCTCAAGCGGTGGTTTATGAGCAAGGTGGCACTACCTCTCTTTCTGCCCAAGCGCCTAATTTTGCAGAGCAAATCTCGCTTAATGGTCACGTTGAACCGATTGTCCGCAGTGAGGCAGTGATTCAGAGTCCGGCTCAATTATCTGCGGGTTTGTTAATTGGCATTGAACCCAATTCAGATGACCCTCTTCAGAACCACTTGATTGCGGGCAGATTGTCTTCACTTAAAGCGGGTCAATATCAGTTGTTCCTCGGTCATACTTTGGCGAGAAATTTGAAGGTATCTATGGGTGACAAAGTTCGCTTGATGGTGACCAGCGCTAGCCAATACACCCCATTAGGTCGTATTCCAAGCCAACGAAATTTCACCGTTGCCGGTATTTTCAATACAGGTTCTGATATCGACGCTCAACTGATGGTGACAGACATCCAAGACGCTGGGCGTTTGATGCGTTATAAATCAGACACTATTTCAGGCTGGCGACTATTTTTTGAAGACCCGTTTGAAGTCGCAGAGTTATCAACTCAGCCATTACCGGAAGGTTGGTTGTGGAGCGACTGGCGAGACCAACGAGGTGAGCTATTCCAAGCCGTTCGTATGGAAAAAAACATGATGGGTTTAATGCTTGGGCTTATCATCGGTGTTGCTGCTTTCAATATTATCTCAGCACTTATCATGGTGGTGATGGAGAAGCAGTCTGAAGTCGCGATTCTTAAGACCCAAGGCATGACTGATGGTCAAGTCATGGGGATCTTCATGGTTCAAGGCGCAAGTAGTGGCGTGATTGGTGCGCTCTCTGGTGGTGTGTTAGGCGTTGCTCTAGCGATGAACCTTAATACTATTTTAGAGGCGATGGGCGTTGCTCTATTCTCCTTTGGTGGACAGTTACCAATTTTGATTAACCCAATTCAAATCGCTGTTGTTGTGGTTCTGGCTATTGCACTTAGCCTGATTGCCACTGTATTCCCTTCTTATCGTGCATCGTCTGTGAAACCTGCTGAGGCCCTTCGTTATGAGTAATTTTCTTCAATGTAATGATATCCGTAAAACGTACCGTGAAGGCTCGTTAGATACTGAGGTGCTCAAGGGAGTCAGCTTTGACATCGAAAAGGGTGAGCTAGTAGCAATCATCGGTACCTCTGGCTCGGGCAAAAGTACCTTACTGCATATCTTAGGCGCATTAGACGATGCTTCTGCGGGCAGTGTGAGTTTTCTTGGTCAAGATTTAGCATCTTTGAGTTCGAATAAGCAGGCGAAGCTTCGCAACCAGCATCTTGGCTTTGTGTATCAGTTCCATCATCTTCTATCTGACTTTTCAGCTTTAGAAAACGTGGCGATGCCGTTATTGATTGGCGGCGAAAAGCCCGCTAAAGCAAAGCAAGAAGCACAACGTTTGTTGGACAAAGTTGGATTGAGTCACCGCGTGGACCACCGACCTTCAGAGCTTTCTGGTGGCGAGAGGCAACGTGTGGCGATTGCTCGTGCATTGGTGAATAAGCCTGCGCTAGTGTTGGCGGATGAACCAACCGGTAACCTTGACCATAACACCGCACTGTCTATTTACGACTTAATGCGTGAACTGAACCGTGAATACGATACTGCCTTTTTGGTCGTGACTCACGATGGTGAACTTGCCGGTAAGATGGATCGCCAACTTCACATGCAAGATGGTTTACTGGTCAACGTAGAAAAAGAGGAGAGCTAAGTGTTTTCCTCTTTATCTCTATTGATAGGCGGCCGATTTAGCCGTGCGAAACAACGAGACAAGATGGTGTCGTTCATCTCATTGTCTTCGACCATTGGTATTGCGGTTGGTGTCGCGGTGATCATTATCGGCTTATCTGCGATGAATGGCTTTGAGCGAGAGCTTCAATCACGAGTACTTTCTGTCATTCCTCATGGTGAATTTGAAGGCGTGAATGAGCCTGTGACTCGTTGGGAGCACGTGATTGAGGAGTCGGTTAAGCACGATAAAGTCGTTGCTGCTGCGCCTTATGTAAAAATTACAGCGCTTGCTGAAAAGGGCAAAGAACTCAAAGCAATTGAAGTTCGCGGCGTTGACCCACAACTTGAGCAACAAGTATCGAGCCTGTCGAGTTTTATCGATAAGCAAGCTTGGAGTGAGTTTAAAGCAGGGCAACAACAAATCATCTTAGGTTCTGGTGTAGCGAATGTGCTGGGTGCGAAAGTCGGTGATTATCTGACTTTGATGATTCCAGCGGTAAACGGTTCTGTGAAGGTTCAGGCGCCAAAGCGTGTTCGAGTGAAAGTGGTTGGCTTGCTGACGCTTAATGGCCAGATTGACCACAGCTTGGCTCTGATTCCGATTGGTGATGCTCAGGTCTACGCCAACTTAGGTGAGGCGGTAACTGGAGTCTCTTTAAAAGTGACCGATGTGCTGAACGCGAACTCTATTGTGCGTGAAGTGGGCAATCAGCTTGATGTGTATGTGTATCTACGAAGCTGGCAGCAGAAGTTTGGTTTCTTGTATCGAGATATCCAACTCGTTCGTACCATCATGTATCTGGTGATGGTACTGGTTATTGGTGTGGCTTGTTTCAATATTGTCTCGACGCTAATGATGGCAGTAAAAGACAGAGCATCAGAGATCGCGATTTTAAGAACCATGGGTGCATCAGACGGCCTTGTGAAGCGCATCTTTGTTTGGCAGGGCGTATTCTCAGGCGTGTTAGGCAGTTTAGTGGGCAGTGCAATAGGTGTGCTAGTCGCTCTTAATCTCACGACACTAATCAAAGGACTTGAAAAGTTGGTCGATCACCAGTTCTTGTCCGGTGATATCTATTTTGTCGACTTCTTGCCATCACAACTTGATATGACGGATGTTGTTGTGGTTTCCGGCACTGCGATTGTGCTGAGTTTACTGGCGACATGGTACCCAGCATCACGCGCGGCGAAGTTGAATCCAGCCTCAGTGCTGAGTTCTAAATAGCATTCGCCTAAATAACAGGCCGTCAGTTTTCAGTCGATACAAAAAAGGATCCCAGTGGGATCCTTTTTTATTGAATTCAATTCGTGTTATTTACGACTTTCGTTACATGCCAATCTTGCAGAGGTAAGTAGCTCATCCGATTTTAACTTGTGTACGTTTTAAGTGAAGCGCATACAAGGTTAGATTGAATAACAAGAAATGGCGTTCAGTGCCTTGCTTGTCGCTTCTTCCAACTTCTTACTACTGAGTAGCGCCATAAACCGCGAATACCAAAGTAGCCAATCATTGCTGAAACCACGCCACAAATCAGACAACCCAATAAGAACGGAGGCCCTATAGTGCTCATTTGCGCCAAGATGAAGTCCCAAGACAATTCGAAATGGAAGGCTTGCGGTGGCACATGCATAACAAACGCCCCGACTTTATAAGCAAAGTAGAAGAGAACAGGCATGGTAACCGGGTTACTGATCCAAACAAGTGCGACAGCTAAAGGCAGGTTAACGCCACATGCGACAGCAAGGCCTGCAGACATAATCATTTGACTTGGTAGAGGGACAAACGCCATGAATAACCCAACAGCAAACGCGCCAGCCGCAGAGCGACGATTAAGGCACCATAAGTTGGGGTTGTACAAAACATTGCCAAAAACTTTCAATGCTTTCTGACGCTTGATTAGATCATGGTCAGGCATAAATCGTTTGATAAACTTTCTTGGCATAGGAGGAAGCTACTCTCTTGTTTAACACTTGGTTCTTGATTTCATTTGCTGCGACAGTTGTGTCTGCCAGCTTCTGGCCTGTGATGCCACATTGGGTTTGGGCACCATTGATGCTGTTGTTACTGCTAGCACCAACAAAGTATAGCGTTTTCCGGAGTGCAAGAGGTCCAGTAACAGCATTGATACTAGTTATCTGCCTAGGGAATGCGATTGAAATACAAACGAGTCGCTTATTCCAATCAGGGCAGAATACTACCATAAATGCGTCGGTTGTTAGCCTTTTTAGTGAAAATAGCCACGGTTTTGAAAGCGTAATAGTAGTCAGATCAATTGGCGGCGAAAAATTAATCTTTCCTCAATTGATAAAATTGCGTTTGTTTACTCCTTTCAAGCTAACGCTTGGAGATGATGTCTATTTATCGGCCTCAATAAAGCCGATATGGGGCAAACTCAACGAAGCCGGCTTTGACCGAGAAAAGTACTTGTTTAGTGCTGGCGTGGTTGCCAATGCAACTTACAGAGCAGATACCAAGTACCGAATTCATTCTAGCACCAACTTACGCGCCCAATGGTTTGAAGCCAGCCTTGAAAGGTTAAGTCTGCTGGCAAATCAAGATCTCATTATCGCTTTGAGTTTTGGATATCGAGACCTTATTCCGCCTCAGCGGTGGGATATGCTTAAAAGCAGTGGCCTGATTCACTTGATGGCTATTTCGGGGCTGCATATTGGGATTGCCTTTGGTATCGGCTATCAGATTGGCAAGATATTAAGGTTACTTTCCCCTTCATTTCTTTGGTTACCTACAATATTCGGGCTCGGCTTGGCGTATTTCTATAGTTGGTTTGCTGGATTCACGCTGCCAACTTTGAGAGCTTTGGTGATGTGCGTTATCGCGAGTTATTTCTTGTGGCGTGGGCAAAATATCAGTTTGCTTCGGTATGTTACTTTAAGTGTGTGCGTGGTTCTGCTGATTTGGCCGTTTTCAGCTTTGTCGAGCAGTTTTTGGTTGTCCTTTGGTGCATTGGGCGCTGTTTTCTATATCGCCTGTAATACTCAGCGCTCAGCTTCAAGCTTTACATTTATCGACTACGCACTCCAACTTATTAAGCTTCAACTGATGCTGACATTCCTTATCGCGCCTTCCTCGATGTTGTTTTTCAAAGGAGTCAGTTTAGTCTCTGTTTTCTACAACTTGTTCCTTTTGCCTTGGGTATCGATGGTGACGATCCCGCTGTTGTTTCTGGCAATGTTTCTAAGCTTAATATCGGAGTCAGTGTCTGGCGTGGTTGGTATAACAGCGCTAGACAATGATTTGGTCAGTCAGCTGTGGAAGTTAGTCGACTTATCGCTTGAGCCTCTCGTATTTAGTCTTCCTTTCTCTGAG
Organism: Vibrio sp. 10N.222.52.C3; assembly: GCF_041474195.1. Taxonomy (NCBI): domain Bacteria; kingdom Pseudomonadati; phylum Pseudomonadota; class Gammaproteobacteria; order Vibrionales; family Vibrionaceae; genus Vibrio; species Vibrio sp. 10N.222.52.C3. The sequence goes on from NZ_JBFRTQ010000075.1 coordinate 60,172, forward strand.
CGATTTTGGATCCAAGTCGATAATCAGACGATTGCATTATCAGTATTCCTTATCTTGTTTTTGAGCTTTGTTAGTCGGTATTTCAAGCGAACATTATCGATATTGGTAACTGCAGTGTTTGTGCTGTGGTGGGAGTTCAGCAAACCCCAGCAAGACAAACTAACTATTGATATCTTGGATGTTGGGCATGGGTTGTCTTTGGTCTTGGAAAAGAACAATCAGATTGTTGTTTATGATCTTGGCAATGCGTGGCCAGGAGGCTCGGTTGTTGAGTCTTTGTTGATTCCTACTTTGAATCAGCGGGGGATTTATGAATTAGAAGGCGTGATTGTGAGTCATTTCGATTCTGACCATGCTGGTGGTTATCCGGCATTACTTGAGAACTATACGCCAAAGTGGATAAGAACCAGTCAGAACATTATTCAAGAACGCCAATCTATCACTCAAGCCCCGTCTAATATTCAAACATGTACTATTGGAGAGGTTTGGAACTGGCAAGATGTTGTTTTTGAGGTGTTGTGGCCGCCTAAGCAAGTAAAGAGGGCGTATAACCCACATTCGTGTGTGGTCAAGATCTCAGATCATAGTGCTGATTTCTCAATGTTGCTCACTGGTGATATTGAACTGGTAAGTGAGTGGTTACTTGCTCGTGAAGGAGAACAGCTAAGGAGTGATGTTATGTTGGTTCCGCATCATGGCAGCGATTCGTCATCGATTAAGTCGTTTATTGAGGCGGTGTCTCCTCAGCTGGCGATAGCTTCTCTTGCCAAAGGCAACCAGTGGGGAATGCCGAGTGAGTTTGTTATTGAACGTTATCAGGAAGCGGGGAGTACTTGGCTAGATACTGGAGAAAGCGGACAAATAACCATCACTCTTAGCAAAGAAGGTTGGCAATATCATGCGATTAGAGAACAACAAGGCGGGCAGTGGTATAGGCAGATGCTCCGTAAGGGAGTAGAATAGATAGATTATTGTGAGAAAATTAAGCGATTCTATGTCAACACAAACAGATGAAACTACCTGGGTCACATTTAAAAGACTTTGGACTTATATTCGATTATATAAGGCCGGCCTAGGTGTTGCGGTAATTGCGCTTATTATAAATGCCGTTTCTGATACCTATATGATTTCCTTACTAAAGCCGTTACTTGATGAAGGCTTTGGTAATGCTGAATCTGACTTTTTACGTACACTTCCACTTATTATCTTTGCCATGATGTTCGTTCGTGGCGTCAGTGGCTTTGTTTCAACCTATTGCTTGAGTTGGGTCTCTGGCAATGTGGTGATGGAAATTCGTCGTAAGATTTTCAGCCATTTCATGCACATGCCTGTTTCTTTCTTCGATAAAGAACAGACAGGCGCATTGCTATCTCGAATTACTTACGATTCAGAGCAAGTGTCTGCAGCAACCAGTAAGGCGTTAGTCAGTATTGTCCGTGAAGGTGCAAGTATTATTGGCTTGTTGACGCTGATGTTCTGGAATAGCTGGCAGTTGTCTTTGGTGTTATTTGCTGTCGCGCCTGTTGTCGCGTGGGCTATTACCATAGTTTCTAAGCGGTTCAGAAAGATCTCTAAAAATATGCAGACCAGTATGGGCCATGTGGCGTCGTCTGCAGAGCAAATGTTGAAAGGACATAAAGTGGTTCTAACTTATGGTGGTCAAGATATAGAGAAGCAACGTTTTGATCAAGTTAGTAACCAAATGCGCCAACAGAGTATGAAGCTAGTAACAGCACAAGCAGCCGCTAACCCAATAATTCAGATGATTGCGTCTGTTGCCGTTGTGACGGTGTTGATCTTAGCTAGCTTTGACTCTATTCGAGCTGAGTTAACCCCCGGTACATTTACTGTTATTTTCTCTGCGATGTTCGGCTTAATGCGCCCATTAAAAGCACTAACTAGTGTAACGTCTCAGTTCCAACGTGGTATGGCGGCGAGTACGACTCTGTTTGGTTTGATGGATCTAGATACTGAGCAAAACAAAGGGACGTTGAAGCCTGAATCTGTAACGGGTGAAGTTGCAGTAAAAGATGTCACGTTTACTTATGAAGGAGCAGAGAAACCAGCACTTGATAAGGTCAGCTTCAATATACCGAAAGGTAAAACGGTTGCGCTTGTTGGGCGTTCTGGCTCAGGCAAGAGTACCATTGCCAACCTATTTACTCGTTTTTATGATGTAGACTCAGGTTCAATTGAGCTTGATGGCCACGACATTCGTGATTACGAATTGAGAAACCTGCGGGAGCACTTTGCTCTGGTATCTCAAAATGTGCACCTATTTAATGATACGGTGGCTAACAACATCGCTTACGCCGCACACGATGAATATTCCCGAGAGCAGATTGAACATGCAGCTAAACTTGCCCATGCGAGTGAGTTTATCGAAAATATGGAAAACGGTATTGATACGGTTGTTGGCGAGAATGGTGGCAATCTATCAGGTGGTCAAAGACAACGTATTGCGATTGCACGAGCTCTATTGAGAGATGCGCCTGTTTTGATTCTTGATGAGGCAACGTCTGCACTGGATACCGAGTCAGAGAGAGCGATTCAATCTGCACTAGAAGAACTGCAGAAAGACAAAACAGTATTAGTTATTGCACACCGACTCTCCACCATCGAGCAAGCTGATGAAATTCTAGTGGTTGATGATGGACATATTGTAGAAAGGGGCGCACATGCTGAGCTAATCGCGCATGACGGTGCTTATGCACAATTACACCGAATTCAGTTCAGCGGATAAATTAGGTCTTGTTGTGATCGAAAAGATTTGGTTTAACAATCACCCGTTGAAATATCTTCTCTGGCCGCTATTGTGGCCACTGAGTCTGCTGTTCAAAATGATCAGTAGTCAGCGTCGTGACGCTTATCTATCGGGGAAGAAAGAGACCTACCGCCCGCCTTTACCTGTGATTGTTGTGGGCAATATTACCGCTGGTGGAAATGGTAAAACACCGGTTGTGATTTGGTTAGTTGAGATGCTTCAGGCTCACGGCTTTAAACCCGGAGTCGTGTCTCGTGGCTACGGTGCAAAAGCACCAAGCTATCCGTTGGTATTGGATGAAAATACGCCAGCTGAGCATTCGGGTGATGAACCTCGCTTGATTCGTAAGCGAACTGGTGCGCCAGTCGCAGTCGACCCTGTGAGAGCTAACGCAGTGAAAGCATTGCTGAGCAAAGGCGTTGATGTGATTATCACTGACGACGGCCTTCAGCATTACGCGCTTGAACGCGACATTGAATTTGCAGTTATCGACGGCGCAAGACGCTTTGGTAGTGAGAGTTTGATTCCTTTAGGTCCATTACGAGAGCCGGTTTCTCGTTTAGATGAAGTCGACTTTTTGGTAAACAATGGCGGTAAAGCGCACGGTCGAGAGTTCTCGATGTCTTTGCTTCCAAGCCAAGCAGTTAACCTAAAGACTGGTCAGAAAAGGTCTGTGGCAAAATTACACAAGCTGGTGGCTTTTGCCGGTATTGGCCACCCACCGCGCTTTTTTAAAACATTGGAAGATCTTGATGGTGATGTGGTATTCACACAGGGTTTCGCCGATCATCAAGATTTTGATAAAGATGAACTTCATGCCTTAGCTAAGAAAGGTATGAATCTGATTATGACAGAAAAAGACGCTGTAAAATGCGAAGAATATGCTCAAGATAACTGGTGGTATCTTCCAGTTTCTGCGCAGTTCGATGAAGATTCGCAACAGCAAATTTTAAAAAGAATAAAAGAGGTTATGGAATACTATGGATCACCGTCTACTTGAGATCGTTGCTTGCCCTGTATGTAAAGGTAAACTAACTTTTGACAAGGATAAGCAAGAGCTTGTTTGTAAAATTGATCGCCTTGCTTACCCAATTAAAGAGGGTATTCCTGTTCTTTTAGAACCTGAAGCTCGCACCGTTTCTATGGATGAGGGTAAGTAATGTCTTATACGGTTGTTATACCTGCAAGATACCAATCGAGCCGTTTACCAGGGAAGCCACTTGCTGACATTGGTGGAAAGCCGATGATTCAATGGGTATACGAACAGTCAATGAAAGCGGGTGCCGATAACGTTATTATCGCTACCGACGACGCTCGAGTTGAAAAAGCGGCTAAAGCATTTGGCGCGACCGTTTGTATGACATCACCGAATCACGAATCGGGCACTGAACGCCTAGCTGAAGTGATTGAAGTTATGAATATTCCTGATGAGCATATTATCGTGAATGTTCAAGGTGATGAGCCACTTATCCCACCTTCGATCATTAATCAGGTTGCCAACAATCTTGCTAACAGTACAGCCCCGATGGCAACGTTAGGTGTGGAAATTACTCATGCTGATGAAGTGTTTAACCCTAATGCCGTTAAAGTTGTAACCGATAAAGACGGTTACGCCTTGTATTTTAGCCGAGCAACCATCCCTTGGGATCGCGATGCTTACGCGAACAACGGTACTGCAGCGGAATCTCCTTTGCTTCGTCATATTGGTATCTATGCTTACCGAGCGGGTTTTATCAATACCTACATTAATTGGGAACCAAGCACTCTTGAACGTATTGAGTGCCTAGAGCAATTACGAGTACTTTGGTACGGTGAAAAAATCCACGTAGACGTTGCGGCGGAAGCACCGGCTGCTGGTGTTGATACGCCTGAAGACCTAGAAGCGGTTCGAGCTATTATTGGCTAAGCTTCTTTGAGCGAATTCTTGTTTGCTCTACAAAATGAAAAATCATGAGCCTTGCCTATTGCGAGGCTTTTTTCTATCTATCGAAAAGTGCGCTATCGAAAAGCGCGTGCGTGTCTTATTAACCTAAGCAAACGGATATTGAGATAGTTGCATTGGTTTATGCATCATCAACACGGAATTATCTGAGATTTACCTCGCTCGAGTTCCAATTTTTCTCTATAATATGCCGCCTATAAAGTAGTGGCGAATCGCTAGTACAGAATAAAACTTACGACAAAACGTGGAGTAAAAGATGCCTTCTCAAAGCCCAGTGATTACGGTTGATGGACCAAGTGGTGCAGGTAAAGGTACCCTGTGTATGTTGCTAGCAGATAAGCTAGGCTTTCATCTTCTAGACTCAGGCGCGATCTATCGCGTATTGGCTTTAGCGGCAATTCACCATGGTGTGGATACTGAATCAGAAGATGCTTTAGTACCGCTTGCGACACACTTAGACGTGCAGTTTATTGCTGAAGGCGACTTAGTTAAGGTTATCCTAGAAGGTGAAGATGTGTCTGGTGAACTTCGCAAAGAAGAAACCGGCATGGCAGCTTCAAAAGTGGCCGCTTTACCTCGCGTTCGTGAAGCTCTGCTTCGTCGTCAACGCGCATTCAGCGCGGCACCTGGTTTGGTAGCTGATGGCCGTGACATGGGAACGGTTGTGTTCCCTGAAGCTGAAGCGAAAATATTTTTAGATGCAAGTGCTGAAGAGCGTGCGAGTCGCCGCCTTAAACAGTTGCAACAGAAGGGGTTAGATGTTAAATTTGACGACCTTTTGAGCGAGATCCAAGAGCGAGACGACCGAGATCGTAATCGCCCAGTGGCGCCACTTCGCCCTGCAGAGGATGCTCTAGTGCTTGATTCCACCTCAATGAATATTGAGCAGGTAGTAGAAAAAGCACTACACTATATTGAATCGAAACTGGCTGGGTAATTTCGCCGAGCTAGTACGAACGTTGGTCGCAAGGATGATGACCGGCGAATTTATCAACCCCATGCGGTAGGATACCCATGGACGTTTAATTATTGAAGATTAAATAATGACTGAATCTTTTGCTCAACTCTTTGAAGAGTTTCTATCTGAAACTGAATTCCAACAAGGCAGCATCGTTAAAGGTACTGTAGTAGCTATCGAGAACGGTTTCGTTCTTGTAGATGCTGGTCTTAAGTCTGAATCTGCTATCCCTGCTGAACAATTCAAGAACGCTGCTGGCGAACTTGAAGTTGAAGTTGGTGCTGAAGTAGACGTAGCTCTAGACGCTGTTGAAGATGGTTTCGGTGAAACTCAACTTTCTCGTGAGAAAGCTAAGCGTCACGAAGCTTGGATCGTACTTGAGAAAGCTTGCGAAGAAGCTGAAACTGTTGTTGGTATCATCAACGGTAAAGTTAAAGGCGGTTTCACTGTTGAACTTAACGGTATCCGTGCTTTCCTTCCAGGTTCTCTAGTAGACGTACGTCCTATCCGTGACACTGCTCACCTAGAAAACAAAGAGCTAGAGTTCAAAGTAATCAAGCTAGACCAGAAGCGTAACAACGTTGTTGTTTCTCGTCGTGCTGTTATCGAATCTGAAAACAGTGTTGAGCGTGACGAACTTCTTGAAACTCTACAAGAAGGTACTGAAGTTAAAGGTATCGTTAAGAACCTTACTGACTACGGTGCATTCGTTGACCTTGGCGGTGTTGACGGTCTTCTACATATCACAGATATGGCTTGGAAGCGCGTTAAGCACCCATCAGAGATCGTTAACGTTGGTGACGAAATCCTAGTTAAAGTTCTTAAGTTCGATCGTGAGCGCACTCGTGTTTCACTAGGTCTTAAGCAACTAGGCGAAGATCCATGGGTAGCAATCGCTAAGCGTTACCCAGAAGGTCACAAGCTTTCTGGTCGTGTTACAAACCTAACTGACTACGGCTGCTTCGTTGAAATCGAAGAAGGCGTTGAAGGTCTAGTACACGTTTCTGAAATGGATTGGACTAACAAGAACATCCACCCTTCTAAAGTTGTTAATGTTGGCGACGAAGTTGAGGTTATGGTTCTTGATATCGACGAAGAACGTCGTCGTATCTCTCTAGGTCTGAAACAGTGTAAAGCTAACCCATGGCAGTCATTTGCAGAAATGCAAGCTAAGGGCGACAAAGTTACTGGTAAGATCAAGTCTATCACTGACTTTGGTATCTTCATCGGTCTAGAAGGCGGTATCGACGGTCTTGTACACCTATCTGACATTTCTTGGAACGCTGCCGGCGAAGAAGCTGTACGTGAATACAAGAAAGGCGACGAAATCTCTGCTGTTGTTCTAGCAGTAGATGCAGAGCGTGAGCGTATTTCTCTTGGCGTTAAGCAAATGGAAAACGACCCGTTCAACGCATACGTTGCTGACAACAAGAAAGGTGTTCTTGTAAACGGTACTGTTACTGCAGTTGACGCGAAAGGCGCTACTATCGAGCTAATCGAAGGCGTTGAAGGTTACATCCGCGCTTCTGAAGTTTCTCGCGACCGTATCGAAGATGCATCTCTAATCCTAAGCGTTGGCGACAGCGTTGAAGCGAAGTTCACTGGTGTAGACCGTAAGAACCGCGTAATCAACCTATCTATCAAAGCTAAAGATGAAGCTGATGAGCAAGAAGCAATGGCTTCACTGAACAAGTCTGAAGAAGGCGCGTTCGGTAACGCAATGGCAGACGCATTCAAAGCTGCTAAAGGCGAATAATAGCTTCTCATTAAGAGAATTATAGCTATCTAGCCAAGAAAGGAGCCGTAAGGCTCCTTTTTTTTTGCTTATTTTTCCGATAGGTCTATAATTTCTAAAAAGAAAACCAACGAGGGTAACTATGACTAAGTCTGAATTGATTGAGAGACTGTGCGCTGAGCAAACGCATCTTTCTGCAAAAGAAATTGAAGACGCTGTAAAAGACATTTTAGAGCATATGGCTTCAACACTAGAAAGTGGTGATCGAATCGAAATTCGCGGTTTTGGCAGCTTTTCTCTGCATTATCGTGAGCCTCGTGTTGGACGTAACCCAAAGACTGGTGACAAGGTTGAGTTAGAAGGTAAATACGTTCCTCACTTCAAACCAGGTAAAGAGCTGCGTGAACGAGTAAACTCAGGAATGTAGCCTACTTATCGGAATTAAGAAAAGCGGCATACTATAATGTATGCCGCTTTTTTATGACCATAATATGGTGGTCTGATTAGTAATTTTCCTGCATAATCGTACAGCTAACCAACCAATGAGTGATGAACTATGAAAATTATAAAAATAGTCGCCGTTATCGCACTTTTCCTAATTGCACTGGCTTTAGGCTCTCAAAACCAAACAACTGTGAATTTCAACTATCTGCTAGCGCAAGGTGACTTCCACCTATCAAGTTTATTAGGTGTTGTATTCGTTTCAGGCTTCGCCCTTGCTTGGTTAGTCTTTGGTAATATGCACATGCGGTCTCAGCTAAAAATTCATCGCTTGAAGAAGCAACTCAATAAGCAATCAAAGCAGGTCCCTGCTGATACTAAAGCTTAAAGGCTATATTTGATGTTAGAGTTACTGTTCTTACTTTTGCCCATCGCAGCCGCTTATGGCTGGTATATGGGTAATCGTAACGCTCAGCAAGAAAAACAAAAGCAATCACACCAGATCTCCCGTCAATACGTGACGGGTTTGAACCTATTACTGTCAGATCAATCTGACAAAGCGGTTGATCACTTTATTGAACTGCTTCAAGTAGACAATGAAACCATCGATACTCACTTGGCTTTGGGCAACTTGTTCCGCTCAAGAGGCGAAGTCGACCGCGCTATTCGTATTCACCAAAATCTCATCTCTCGTTCGGGGCTTACCCTCGATCAGAAAAATCTCGCACTGCAACAATTAGCTAAAGACTACATGGTCTCTGGCTTCCTTGATCGCGCTGAAAAAATCTTTGAACAACTTGTAGAAGAACCTGACCATAAAGAGGGCGCTTTACAGCAGTTGGTGGCTATTTATCAGCAGACCCGTGAGTGGAACAAGGCTATCCATTACGGAAATATCTTAGTTAAGCTCGGCAAGAAAAAAATGAAGATGCGTGCCACAGTCGCGCATTTCTGGTGTGAGCTTGCAATGCAAGAACAAGCCGATGGTAATCGTTCTAAAGTGCTTCAGCATTTTAAGAAGGCGCTTTCTGAAGACCCTAAATGTGTTCGCGCAAGTATCGCACTAGGGAAGTTCCACTTAGCGAACGAAGATTACCAAAAGACAATTGATTGTCTTGAATCGGTACTTGAACAAGATATCGATTTTATCAGTGAGGTGTTGCCAACCCTTGCTGAGTGTTACCACAAGCTTGGACAAGAAGCTCAATTGGTCGAGTTCCTCAAAGCGTGTATTCAGAAGAAAGCCGGTGTATCTGCCGAACTGATGCTGGCGCAATTGGTTGCTCACCATGAAGATGTAGGCTCTGCTCAAGAGTTACTGACAAAGCAGCTTGTTAAAAATCCAACCATGAAAGGTTTTTATCGATTAATCGATTACCACCTAGCGGAAGCAGAAGAAGGCCGAGCAAAAGACAGCTTAACCACACTTCAATCTATGGTTGGTGAACAGCTTAAGGTTAAGCCTCATTACCGTTGTCGTCAGTGTGGTTTCTCGACACACTCTTTGTATTGGCACTGCCCTTCATGTAAAGGGTGGGGGACGATCAAGCCTATTCGTGGACTTGATGGTGAATAGATTTGTGGTCACTTTAAGACCAAATTATTAATTGCAGCTTTCGGGCTGCATTTTTATGACTGTTATTTATCACCTGCTTAGGTGATTAGAAATTTTTAGAAAGTTAACTGCGTTAGGAGATGAAATGAACGACCAAAAAATCATTGTAGCCTTGGATTATGATAATCAAGCGGATGCGTTAGCCTTTGTCGATCGAATTGACCCAGCATCTTGCCGCCTAAAAGTGGGCAAAGAGATGTTTACCCTGTTTGGCCCTGAATTTGTTCGTGAATTACATAAGCGTGGTTTCTCAGTATTTTTAGACCTTAAATTCCACGACATCCCGAACACATGTTCAAAAGCAGTCCGTGCTGCCGCTGAACTGGGTGTTTGGATGGTGAACGTACACGCAAGTGGCGGTGAGCGTATGATGACGGCTTCTCGCGAAATCTTAGAACCTTATGGCAAAGATCGTCCACTGTTAATCGGTGTAACGGTACTCACCAGTATGGAGCAATCTGACTTAGCGGGTATCGGTCTGGATCTTGAACCACAACAACACGTGATGCGCTTGGCTTCTCTAACGAAAAACTCTGGCTTAGACGGTGTTGTATGTTCTGCACAAGAGGCTTCTTTGCTTAACGGTGCACTTGGTCAAGAGTTCAAGCTAGTTACTCCAGGTATTCGTCCTGTCGGCGCAGATGTTGGTGACCAGAAGCGCATCATGACGCCTTCTAAAGCGATTGAATCAGGTTCAGACTACCTTGTTATTGGTCGTCCGATTACGCAAGCGATAGACCCTGCTGCTGTACTTGCAGAGATCAACGGTACGCTTGCTTAAGTCTATATTTGGATTGAGATATAAATAAAGAAGGCCAGCAAATTGCTGGCCTTAATTTTTGTGCGCCGAGCATG
>NZ_JBFRTQ010000076.1:0-71881 GCF_041474195.1 Vibrio sp. 10N.222.52.C3
TTTTGATTCTTTCTCTTTAAAAAGAAATTATAAAAAATGTTGTATAAAAAATTGGTTTTTCAAAATGATGTCCTTTAATGCCTCTATAAATACGATCAGTTAGCTAGTAGCAACGGAGGCTGTAATGGCAGGCGAAAATAACCAAAACAACCAAAATGAAGATCTAAATGACGCGGTAGAACAAACGGACACGAACGACGCGGGTACGCCCTCCCAACAGCAGAATCAACAAAATCAACAAAATACGATTGCGTCGACAATAGCGACGGGTGCTGAAAATACGGATGCGGCAGACGAAGTTAACCAGGCTTTAGACGACAATCCGAGTGGTGCAGGTAATGCTGAAGATGCCTCGGCCTCTGGTGCGGCTGTGCAAGAAGAGACGCCAGAAAGTAGTAGTGATTCACAGGCAGCTCAATCCAATGTGGTAGATAGTGTTGCTTCTGAAGGAGGAAGCGCTGAAGGTACATCGGGAAGTGGTGGTGAGGGTTCTGGTGCAGGTGCACAAGCTGTAGGTGGCGGTGGTGCTGCCGGATCTGAAGGGGGAGTTGATGCAGAAGGTAATCAAGCCCAAGGTCAAGCAGTACAAACTTCAGCAGCATCAAGTTCTTCAACAGACTCTGAAGGGTCACAAGGTGGTGATAATCTAGATTCACAAACAGTAGAAGAGACGTTTGCAGTTGATGTTCAAGCTTCTGACGAAGAGACCATTAGCGAAGTAGAGGATGACTTTGATTCTGAAACGGTAAGCGAAACGTTTAAAATCAAAGTGGAAAGTGAAAATGATGCGCCAGAAGCTGAACAAGATCTGGCTTACATCATGGATGAAGATGGCTCCATAACATTCACTCAAGAACAATTACTCGAATACGCAAGTGATGTAGATGGGGACGAGCTTGTTGCTTCTAACGTTCAAGTTGGTGATGATGCAACAGTTCAAGACAATGGTGATGGTACTTTCACCGTTGTTCCTTCAGCTGATTTTAATGGTGAACTTGACCTTACTTTCGACATCAGTGACGGCCAAGAAACGATTAGCAGCGCAATTGATTTAACGGTACGCCCGATTAATGACGCGCCTGTTCCTGAAGATAAAACGTTTGAAATCGAGGAAGACGGAACTCTTGTATTCACCGACGCTGACCTCCTTTCTGGTGCGACAGACATTGAAGGTGATAACCTAACGGTTGAAGGTGTGACCTACGATGGCGGCGACGGTATTCTTACTGATAACGGTAATGGTACGTACACCTTTGCTCCGAATGAAAACTTCAATGGCGACGTCAACTTCGGCTTCGATGTCTCTGACGGCACCGATACGGTCTCTGCAAACATCGATGTGAGTGTAACTGCCGTTGATGATGCACCGGTGTCAGGCGATTTAGCGTACTCAATCGATGAAGATGGTTCGATTCGTCTAAGCCAAGAGCAACTGTTATCACAAGCATCTGATGTTGAAGGCGATGACCTGACTGCTAGCGGCCTAACGGTTGGTGGTGATGCGACGGTTGTAGCTAACGATGATGGCAGTTTCACCATCACGCCAGATGAGAACTTCAATGGCGACATTGATATCAGCTTCGATATCTCAGATGGTACCAATACCGTTCAAGCATCAGCTGACCTAACGGTTAACCCAGTTAACGACCTGCCAGTCCCTCAAGATCAACAGTTCAGCGTTGAAGAAGACGGCACACTCATCTTCACTGATGCAGACCTGTTAACAGGCGCAACGGACATTGAAGGCGACAACCTAACTGTTGAAGGTGTGACCTACGATGGTGGCGACGGTATCCTTACTGATAACGGTAATGGTACGTACACCTTTGCTCCGAATGAAAACTTCAATGGCGACGTAAACTTCGGCTTCGATGTCTCTGACGGCACCGATACGGTCTCTGCCAACATCGATGTGAGTGTAACTGCCGTTGATGATGCACCTGTGTCAGGCGATTTAGCGTACTCAATCGATGAAGATGGTTCTATCCGTCTAAGCCAAGAGCAACTGTTATCACAAGCATCTGATGTGGAAGGCGATGACCTTACTGCTAGCGGCCTAACGGTTGGTGGTGATGCAACCGTTACTCAAAACGATGACGGCAGCTTCACGATTACGCCAGATGAGAACTTCAATGGTGACATCGATATCAACTTCGATATCTCAGATGGTACTAACACCGTTCAAGCTTCAGCTGACCTAACCGTTAACCCAGTAAATGATTTGCCAGTACCTCAAGATCAACAATTCAGTGTTGAAGAAGACGGCACGTTAATCTTCACTGATGCAGACCTATTAACAGGCGCAACGGACATTGAAGGTGACAACCTTACTATTGAAAGTGTGACCTACGATGGTGGCGACGGTATCCTGACCGACAACGGCAACGGGACTTACACCTTTGCGCCAAACGAAAACTTCAATGGCGACGTAAACTTCGGCTTCGATGTATCAGACGGCACCGATACGGTCTCTGCGAACATCGATGTAAGTGTGACTGCGGTTGATGATGCGCCTGTGTCTGGCGACCTAGCGTACTCAATCGACGAAGATGGTTCGATTCGTCTAAGCCAAGAGCAGTTGCTATCACAAGCATCAGATGTTGAAGGCGATGACCTAACAGCCAGCGGCTTAACGGTCGACGGTGATGCAACCGTTACTCAAAACGATGACGGCAGTTTCACGATTACGCCAGATGAAAACTTCAATGGCGACATCGATATCAGCTTCGATATCTCAGATGGTACTAATACGGTTCAAGCATCAGCTGACCTAACCGTTAACCCAGTTAATGACCTGCCAGTACCTCAAGATCAACAGTTCAGCGTTGAAGAAGACGGCACGTTAATCTTTACTGATGCAGACCTATTAACAGGCGCTACCGACATTGAAGGTGACAACCTAACGGTTGAAGGTGTGACCTACGATGGTGGCGACGGTATCCTTACTGATAACGGTAATGGTACTTACACATTCGCTCCAAACGAAAACTTCAATGGTGACGTAAACTTCGGCTTCGATGTGTCAGATGGCACCGATACGGTATCAGCAAACATCGACGTGAGCGTAACAGCGGTTGATGATGCGCCAGTGTCTGGCGACCTAGCGTACTCAATCGACGAAGATGGTTCTATCCGTCTAAGCCAAGAGCAACTGTTATCACAAGCATCTGATGTGGAAGGCGATGACTTGACGGCCAGCAGCCTAACGGTTGGCGGTGATGCAACGGTTACTCAAAACGATGACGGCAGCTTCACGATTACGCCAGATGAAAACTTCAACGGTGACATCGATATCAGTTTCGATATCTCTGATGGCACCAATACCGTTCAAGCTTCAGCAGACCTGACGGTTAACCCAGTAAATGATTTACCTGTTCCACAAGACCAACAATTCAGTGTTGAAGAAGACGGCACGTTAATCTTCACTGATGCAGACCTATTAACAGGCGCTACCGACATTGAAGGTGACAACCTTACTATTGAAAGTGTGACCTACGACGGTGGCGACGGTATTCTTACCGACAACGGTAATGGCACATACACCTTCGCACCGAATGAAAACTTCAATGGTGACGTAAACTTCGGCTTCGATGTGTCAGATGGCACCGATACGGTCTCTGCCAACATCGATGTGAGTGTTACAGCGGTTGATGATGCGCCAGTGTCTGGTGACTTAGCGTACTCAATCGATGAAGACGGTTCTATCCGTTTAAGCCAAGAGCAACTGTTATCACAAGCATCTGATGTTGAAGGCGATGACCTTACTGCTAGCGGCCTAACGGTTGGTGGAGATGCGACGGTTGTAGCTAATGATGACGGCAGCTTCACCATCACGCCAGATGAGAACTTCAATGGTGACATCGATATCAGCTTCGATATCTCTGATGGCACCAATACGGTTCAAGCTTCTGCAGACCTAACCGTTAACCCAGTAAATGATTTGCCAGTACCTCAAGATCAACAGTTCAGTGTTGAAGAAGATGGAACGCTTATCTTCACCGATGCCGACCTGTTAACAGGCGCTACCGACATTGAAGGTGATAACCTAACGGTTGAAGGTGTGACCTACGATGGTGGCGACGGTATTCTTACTGATAACGGTAATGGTACGTACACCTTTGCTCCGAATGAGAACTTCAATGGCGACGTAAACTTTGGCTTTGATGTATCAGATGGTACCGATACAGTCTCTGCCAACATCGACGTAAGCGTAACTGCCGTTGATGATGCGCCTGTATCGGGTGACCTAGCGTACTCAATCGATGAAGACGGTTCTATCCGTTTAAGCCAAGAGCAATTGCTATCACAAGCATCTGACGTAGAGGGCGATGACCTTACTGCTAGCGGCCTAACGGTTGGTGGAGATGCGACGGTTGTAGCTAATGATGACGGCAGCTTCACCATCACGCCAGATGAGAACTTCAATGGTGACATCGATATCAGCTTCGATATCTCAGATGGTACCAACACGGTTCAAGCTTCGGCTGACCTAACGGTTAACCCAGTAAACGACCTACCAGTACCTCAAGATCAACAGTTCAGTATTGCAGAAGACGGTACTTTACAGTTCACAGACGCGGATCTGCTTACAGGCGCGACAGACGTTGAAGGTGATAACCTGACGGTTGAGGGCATCACTTATGAAGGCACTGATGGCGTACTGACTGACTTAGGTGAGGGCTCATATAGCTTTGCGCCAAACGAAAACTTCAATGGTGATGTGAGCTTTAGCTTCGATGTGTCGGACGGTACCGATACGGTGTCTGCAAACATTGATGTTAGCGTGACTCCTGAGAACGATCCGCCTGTTGCGGGCTCAACGTCCTACACGGTCAATGAAGATAATTCGATTACCATTTCTGATGCACAACTATTGGCAACATCTTCAGATATTGAAGGTGATGTATCGATAGACAGCGTGACTTACTCTGGTAGCGACGGTGTCCTTGAAATCAATGGTAACGGCACTTACACCTTCTCGCCAAATGAGAACTTCAGCGGTGAAATTGCACTGGATGTGGTTGTTGCTGATGAAGATGGTGCGACCGACTCAACGACCGCGGGCATCAATGTTCTTGAAGTGAACGATCCGCCGGTTGCAGGCCCTACGTCTTACACCATTGATGAAGACTCAGTACTTACCTTCAGTGAGTCTCAAGTGTTGCTTAACGCCTCAGATGTAGAAGGGGATGTTGAGCTTGTTGGTATTAGCTACGATGGCCCTGAGGGTATCTTCTCAGTAAATGGTGACGGCACTTGCAGCTTCGCTCCAAATGAGAACTTTAATGGCCAAGTTCAGCTTGATGTCACCATTCGTGATGAAGATGGTGCAGAAGTGGAAACCGTCATCAATGTTGACGTATTACCAATCAATGATGCGCCAGTGTCTGGTGATTTGGCTTACAACGTTAACGAAGATGGTTCAATCACACTGAGCCAAGATCAGCTGTTGTCTCAAGCGTCCGATGTAGAAGGCGAAGATCTAACCGCAAGTGACTTAACAGTTGGTGGTGATGCGACGGTTGTAGCTAACGATGACGGCAGTTTCACCATCACACCAGATGCGAACTTCAATGGTGACATTGATATTCAATTCAACATCACTGACGGTACTGACACGGTTCAAGCAACCGCCGATCTTACTGTTAACCCAGTTAATGACTTGCCGGTTCCTCAAGACCAACAATTCAGTATCGCAGAAGACGGTACGCTTCAATTTACAGACGCCGACTTACTTACCGGTGCCACCGATATTGATGGCGACGACTTAACCGTTGAAGGTATTAGCTATACAGGTGGTGATGGCGTACTGACCGACCACGGTGATGGTACTTATACCTTTGCGCCAAACGAGAACTTCAATGGCGATGTGAACTTCAGTTTCGATGTGTCTGATGGCACAGAAACAGTCAGCGCTAACATTGATGTGAGTGTGACTCCTGAGAACGATCCGCCAGTTGCGGGTTCAACCTCATACATGGTCAATGAAGACAATGCCATCACAATTTCTGATGAACAGTTGCTAGCTAACTCTTCGGATATTGAAGGTGCGGTGTCGGTTGATACTGTGACTTACAGTGGCACTGATGGTGTGTTCCAAGATAACGGCGATGGCAGCTATACCTTCCTTCCTAATGAAAACTTCAGCGGTGATATCAGCCTTGATGTGATTGTTGCAGATGAAGAAGGTGCAATTGATGAAACCACAGCAGGTATTACCGTTCTTGAAGTGAACGATCCACCAGTTGCGGGTCCAACGTCATACACCATTGACGAAGATTCGGTTCTGACGTTCAGTGAATCTCAGATTCTTGTGAATGCTTCGGATGTCGAAGGCGATGTAGAACTTGTTGGCATTAACTACAATGGCTCTGACGGTATCTTCACTGTAAATGGTGATGGTACATGCAGCTTTGCACCCAACGAAAACTTCAATGGTCAGGTTCAACTGGGTGTGACCATTCAAGATGAAGATGGCGCAACGGTTGAAACACACATTAACGTTGATGTATTGCCAATCAATGATGCGCCAGTATCGGGCGATTTGGCTTACACCATCAATGAAGATAGCTCCATCACGCTAAGCCAAGAGCAATTGCTAGCAAGAGCAGGTGATATCGATAGCGACAACTTAGAAGCTATCAACCTATCTACTGATGAAAATGCGACCATCCAACACAATGATGATGGCAGCTACACCATCACACCGAACGCAGATTACAACGGTGACCTAGATCTGAACTTCGATATCATCGATAACGATGGTGGTTCAGTTCAAGTTGGCCTAGACATTACCGTGAATCCGGTTAATGACTTGCCACAAGCGCAAGATCAACAGTTCACGATTGAAGAAGACGGTACGTTACTCTTCACCGATGCTGACCTGCTTGTAGGCGCGTCGGATGTTGATGGTGACGAGCTGTCGATTGAAAACGTGCTCTACACTGGTGCAGATGGTGTTCTTAGCGATAATGGCGACGGCACATATAGCTTTGCTCCAAACGAGAACTTCAATGGTGATGTTCAATTCTCATTCGATGTCTCTGACGGTACTGATTCAACATCAGCTGTTATTGATGTCAGCGTAACGCCTGAGAATGACCCACCAGTAGCGGGCTCAACATCGTACACAGTTCAAGAAGATGGCCAAATCACGATCAGTGATGAGCAATTATTGGCAAACTCTTCCGATGTAGAAGGTGATGTTTCACTGTCTGGAGTATCGTACTCCGGTGATGACGGCTCTTTTGTTGATAATGGCAATGGTACTTACACCTTTACGCCAAATGAAAACTTCGATGGTGATATTTCACTAGACGTTGTTGTCGTTGACGAAGACGGTGCAACCGCAACCACAACCGCTGGCATCGATGTTATCGCTGTGAATGACGGACCTGAAACTTCGGGCATTCAGGCTGAAGTCGATGAAGATAATTCAATCACCATTACTCAAGAGCAGTTACTCGCTAATGCGACCGATGTTGAAGGTGATGAGTTAACGGCATCTAACCTACAAACCAACGATCCAGATGCGACAATTGTTACTAATGACGATGGTTCATTCACTATTACGCACACAGAAAACTTCAATGGCGAGTTGGACTTCACATACAGCATCAGTGATGGTGAGAATGAAGTTCTGACGACACTCGACTTGACGGTTAACCCTGTCAACGATGCGCCAGAAGCGGGCGATGAAATCTTCATCCAAGCGCAAGAAGACCAAACAGTTGGTGTGACACTTCGTGAAGAACCAGCACTACGTTTAGACCAAGCGCCAGAAAACGGCATCATTGAAGCAAATGTGAATGACGAATGGGTGGTACTGGAAGTAGGACAAGAAGTTCCTGCAGATACCGAAGTGCGCTTTGTTCCAAGTGAAGATGCTCTTGCTGAAGGTACACACACCACACAAATCGGTACGTTTGACGATAACGCGAGTGTGGATGATTGGGGTACAGAAGTTGACCCTTATACGCGTGAGTTCTCAGATGGTGACTTAACGGTAACTGTTCAAAGTAACGATGACCCTCTTGGTGCCTGGAATGGCAACACCCACATTGGTCATGGTATCGGTGATACTGACCGCCAAGGCTTAAGTGGTGATGAGAAACTGACGGTTTCAGTTGAAGGTCAAGACATCAATGAAATCAGTTTCCACCTAGATGGTTTGGGTGGTTGGTTCATGGAAGAGTCTCGTCACTTTACAGAAGTAGAAATCAAAGCGTTCAATGAGGATGGCGACCTAATTGACTCGATGACTTACCACAAAGAAGACCGTGGTACTTTCGAGACAGATTACACGCTAACGGTTGATCAACCAGTGTCCTACTTTGAGCTCGGTACCGTGCAAGGTAATGGTACTTACGTCGTTCAAAACATGACAGTGTCACAAACTTGTCATGATGAAGCGGTGTTTACATCGATTGGTGTAGATGGCTCAGAGATTACTGAAACGGTTGAGTTGAATATCCATGCGGGTGACAACGAAATCGAGTTAACGGCTGATCTTCCGAATATTACTGTCGATACCGATGGTTCTGCCCAGTTTGCTTCGGTTGTGATTACCGAAGAGCAACTACTGGCGCAAGCATCTGATATTGATGGCGACGACCTTGATATTGAAAATCTAGAGCTAGTGGGTGAAAACTCAGAGCATGCAACACTCACCGATAATGGTGATGGCACTTGGACGGTAACACCGGATGAAAACTTCCATGGTGAAATCGAACTCGGTTACCAAGTTACCGATGGTGAGCTAACAGACAGCAACATCATTAATATCAACTTCGAATCAGTAAATGATGCGCCAATCGTTTCTGGCCCGATTGTTCTATCGACAGATGAAGATGAAGGTATCACGTTCAGTGCAGATGACTTACTAGCGAACACCACTGATGTGGAAGGCGATACGCTGTCTATTTCTGACATCACTTACGGTGGTGATAACGGTGAGCTAGTTGATAACGGCGATGGTACGTTTACCTTCATGCCGAATGAAAACTTCAATGGTGAAATCGACATCGACTACAATGTGTTTGATGGAACTGATGAAGTTGCAACGCATCTAGACCTAACGGTCGTACCAGTCAATGATGTGCCGGTTCCGGGTGAACCATTGCACACCCAAATGCTTGAAAACGGCTCCATGATCATCGAAGCGAAAGACCTATTGTCTGGTGCTACCGATGTTGATGGCGACATTCTTCATGTCGAAAACCTATTACTTGCAGACCAAACGCAAGGTACGTTAACGGATAACGGTGATAATACCTTTACCTTCGAACCTGCAGAAGACTTCTACGGTGAAGTGAATCTGACTTTCGATATCAGTGATGGCCAAGCAAGCGCACCAAGTACAGCAAGAGTTGACGTTGAAATTGTCAATGAAGGCCCAGAGGTTGGTGGTCCAATTGAAGCCGCTGTTGATGAAGATGGTTCAATCACTATCACTCAAGAGGATCTGTTAGCGAATGCGACGGATGTCGATGGCGACAACCTTGAAGCCGTTAACTTAGCGACCAACGATCCAAATGCGGTTGTTGTAGAAAACCCAGACGGTAGCTTCACTATTACACCAAGTGCAGATTTCTTTGGTGAGATTGAGTTTACTTATGATGTCACTGACGCGATCGAAACTGTTGCGGCTGACCTCAACCTAACCGTAAACCCTATCAACGATGCTCCAGACGTGCCTGACATGTCTTTCACTACGGAAGACGGTCAAGCGATTACCATTACCGAAGCTGAACTATTAGCACAAGCGACAGACATTGAAGGCGACGAACTGTCAGTTGTGAATGTGACGAGTGCAAGCGACACGGTAGAAGTCACAGACAATGGCGATGGAACATACACATTAACACCAGAGCAGGGCTTCTTCGGTAACGTTGACTTAGCGTTTGATGTGAGCGATGGCACTGATGTGGTTGCCGCAAACATCGACCTAAAAGTTGAGTTCGTCAACGATGCGCCAGAAGCGACGCCAATGGTGGCAGATGTCGACGAAGATGGTTCAATCCTCGTTACACAAGAAATGTTGTTGGAGAACGCGAGCGACCAAGATGGCGATGAGTTGTTTGCAAGCGCGCTTGAAACTAACGATCCAAATGCCAGCATTGTAGACAATGGTGATGGCACGTACACAGTGACACCTTCAGAGAACTTCAATGGCGATATTGCATTCACTTATGAGGTGAGCGACGGTGAGCTGAGCACGTCTAATGATATGACATTGACCGTTAATCCGGTGAATGACATTCCAATTGTTGCTCCAGGAATGTACCACATCGAAGAGGATGGCAGCATCCTGTTCACTCAAGAAGATCTATTGAGTGCTGCAATTGATATTGATGGCGACGACCTAAGCGTTACCAGCATCAATTACTCTGGTGATGAAGGCACAGTAACCGACAACGGCGATGGCACGTTCAGCTTCGTTCCTGAAGAGCACTTCAGTGGTGATCTGCAGTTCAGCTTTACTGTGACAGACGGTACGGATGAAGTTGAACAAGACATTAATGTTCACATTGAAGCAGTTGCTGATGCGCCTGACTTAGTTATCACGGATGGTGATGGTGTTAACGTCGACGACCAGGCGATTTTGGTTGAGCCAGGCGGTATTGTTGAACTGAACATTGCTGCGGCACTTGTCGACCAAGACTTGTCTGAAACACTCACTGTTACAGTAGATGGTGTGCCAGAAGGTTCGGTTATTCAATACGATAACGAAGGCGTTCTGAATGACCAAGAGAACGGTATCACCAGTTACAACGACACTGAAATCACAGTAACGTTTGAAGGTGAGACGGCTGGCTACCAAAACGCTGCGGGTTACTACAAAGTAGACGAAGACGGCAACATCACAGGTGTTGAAGTTGTTTACGAAAACGCATCACAAGTTGGTGGTGGCGGCGACCTTGTTCCAGGGCAAGATCAATTCAGCTTCCAAGTCGAGGAAGGCGAAAGCTTTAACCTGTTCTTAATTCCAAACGGACATCAGCACAACGACTTTGATGCGATGCAAGACGGTCAGTACGAGTTCCGTGCTGAGGATGGTTCGCCTGCGAACATGGATACGGTTGATCCTCAACTTGTCTTTGTGGCTGCTGATGGAACCGAGACAGTGATTCAAGGCCAAAATGGTGACGCGATCTTCCATGGTGGTTCAAGCTCTCAGCTAAACCAAGATGGTATCGAACATACTCGTACTACGGTTAATGAAGACGGCGAGCTGGTTTACGGATTTGAAGATTTGTATGGCGGCGGTGATGCTGACTATTCTGACTTCAACTTCACAATCGATGTCGGTGAAGTGAACAGCCAAATCTACAGCGGTGAAGTAACGGTTGGCCCTGATGGTACGGTGAACTTACCAACAACGGCTATCGAAAATGCGTTACAAATCCAGTTACCAGAAGACTTCAATGAGCAGCTTGAAGTTCATGTAACCGCAACTGCGACAGAGTTATCGAATGATGATTCTGAAACGGTATCTCAAACCATCTACATTAACGCGACAGGCGCGCACATTGAGCACGCACCTGAAGCACTTCCGGTTTCTGCAACGGTTGAAGAAGATGGTTCAATCATCATTACGCAAGAAGACTTATTGGCTAATGCGCGTGATTTAGATGGCGATCAGTTGACGGCTCTGAATTTAGCAACCGATGATGAGAGCGTTACGATTACCGATAACGGTGATGGTACGTACACATTAACGCCAGATGCTGATTTCAATGGCGATGTGAGCTTTACGTTTGATGTGTCTGATGGTGATGATGTTGTCTCTACCAACCTTGAGTTAACAGTTTCACCAGTAAATGACGGTCCAGAAGCACAAGACCACGCATTCACAGTCGGCGAAGATGGCGTGTTAACGTTCAATGACCAAGACCTATTAACAGGTGTAACGGACATTGAAGGGGACGACCTAAGTGTTGAAGGTGTAACTTACACTGGCGCAGATGGTGTCCTAACCGATAATGGCGATGGCACCTACAGTTTCGCGCCGAATGAAAACTTCAATGGCGATGTGAACTTCTCGTTCAATGTATCAGATGGAACCGATACGGTAACCGCTAACATTGATGTGAGCGTGACGCCAGAGAATGATCCTCCGGTTGCGGGTAGTACGTCTTACACGGTTCATGAAGACAACTCTATTACAATCAGCAACGAACAACTGCTAGCGAACTCTTCGGATATCGAAGGCGAAGTCGCAATTGATAACGTGACTTACAGTGGTAGCGACGGTGTTCTGGAAATCAACGGTGACGGTACATACACCTTCTCGCCAAACGAGAACTTTAATGGCGAAGTTAGCCTAGATGTTGTCGTGACGGATGAAGATGGAGCGACTGAAGCAACAACGGCGGGTATTACTGTCCTTGAGGTGAACGATCCGCCAGTTGCTGGCCCTACGTCATACACCATCGATGAAGATTCAGTACTGACTTTCAATGAGTCTCAAGTTCTGTTGAACGCTTCTGATATTGAAGGTGATGTTGAGCTTGTTGAGATCAACTACGATGGCCCAGACGGTATCTTCTCAATCAATGGTGACGGTACATGTAGCTTCGCTCCGAATGAAAACTTCAACGGCCAAGTTCAATTGGATGTAACCATTCAAGATGAAGACGGCGCTCAGGTTGATACGTTTATTACGGTTGATGTATTACCAATCAACGATGTACCAGTATCAGGCGACCTTTCATACAGTGTTGAGGAAGACGGTTCGATTACCTTGAGCCAAGAGCAACTTCTTTCGCAAGCGAGTGATGTAGATGGCGACGACCTTACTGCTTCTAACTTGATTGTTGATGGAGACGCGACGGTTGTTGCTAACGATGACGGCAGCTTTACCATTACCCCTGATGCGAACTTCAATGGTGACATTGACCTAACGTTTGACATTAGCGACGGTACAGATACGCTTGTTGCGACGGCTGACCTCACCGTTAACCCAGTTAATGACCTTCCACAACCACAAGATCAAACGTTCAGCATTGGCGAAGACGGCATCTTGAGCTTCACTGATGAAGACTTGCTAACAGGTGCGACCGACATTGATGGGGATGACCTATCGGTTGAAGGCGTTACTTACACAGGTGCGGACGGTGTTCTTACTGATAATGGCGACGGAAGCTACAGCTTTGCGCCAAACGAGAACTTCAATGGTGATGTAAACTTCAGTTTTGATGTGTCAGATGGCACGGATACGGTTCAAGCCAACATTGATGTCAGCGTGACACCAGAGAATGATCCACCGGTTGCAGGTAGCACGTCTTACACCGTTCATGAAGACAACTCAATTACCATCAGCGACGAACAGTTACTTGCTAACTCTTCGGACATTGAAGGTAATGTGGCCGTTGACAGCGTTACTTACACTGGCGCTGACGGTGTCTTTGAAGACAATGGTGACGGTACTTACACCTTCTCGCCAAACGAAAACTTCAACGGCGAAGTTAGCCTTGATGTTGTCGTTACCGATGAAGAGGGCGCAACTGAAGCGACCACCGCGGGTATTACTGTACTTGAGGTGAACGATCCACCAATCGCAGGCTCAACCAGCTACTCAGTCAACGAGGACGAAGTTATCACCATCAGTTCAGAGCAACTGTTGGCGAACGCTTCTGATATCGAAGGTGAAGTGGCGATTGATAGCGTTAACTACACAGGCTCAGACGGTATATTTACCGACAATGGTGACGGAACATTCAGCTTCGCACCAAACGCTAACTTCGATGGCGATGTAAGCCTTGATGTTGTCGTTACTGATGAAGAAGGCGCAACCGTAGCAACCAACGCAAGCATTGATGTTCTGCCTGTTAACGATGCTCCGGTATCGGGTGACTTGGCGTACAGCGTGGACGAAGATGGTTCAATTACCTTGAGCCAAGAGCAATTACTTGCTCAAGCTAACGATGTTGACGGCGATGACTTAACAGCGGCTAATCTAACTGTTGGTGGTGATGCGATAGTTACAGCAAACGATGATGGTAGTTTCACTATCACGCCAGATGCTAACTTCAATGGCGACATTGATTTGAACTTCGACATTACCGATGGCGATGCGACGCTTCAAGCAACGGCTGACCTAACGGTTAACCCAGTTAATGACTTGCCAACAGTCGGTGAGCCACAATTTGTGACTCAAGAAGACACCAGCTTTACCTTCACAGAAGAGCAACTGCTGCAAAATGCGGGCGACATTGATGGCGATAACCTATCGGTTGAAAATGTTGCTTCAGGTAGCGGTACTTTGGTTGATAACGGCGACGGTACTTACACATTCGCACCGAATGAAAACTTCGACGGCAATGTAAATGTGACGTTCGACGTGAATGACGGTACAGCGACAGTACCAGCAGAAGCGACGATTGATGTTCAATCTGTGGTTGATATGCCAGAGCTGTCGATTGCTTCTGACCTAGTGATTGCTTCTGACAACTTCGAGTCTGGCTCAAACGGCTGGAATACCGGTACTGAAAGCTCACAAGGCTTCGAATCAGGTGACATGCTAGGTCGTATTGGTGGCACTGGTGGCGATGAAGCTGTCAGCAAAACTTACGACATTCCAAGTGATGTGAGCGAAGTTAATATCTCGTTCAGTTTCTACGAAATTGATTCTTGGGATGGTGAGTCATTCCAAATCTTTGTCGGCGGCGAAGAGCTTACTTCGTTAGATAACTCGGCGTTCCAAACTCAAGATGGCACTACAACGTTGTACGATTCAGCGGGCAATGAAGTCGGTGAAGTTGTTCACGGCGTGTCGCAAGGTGAAGGCTTCAGTGGTTGGAACGACCAAGCACATCAAATCAACCTAACGGTACCCGTTGAAGACGGCCAACTTGAGTTAGGCTTCGGTTCAACCTTGAACCAAGGTGTGAGTGACGAGGCGTTTGGTATCGACAACATCGAAATCACAGTGTCTGACGCGGATTACCAAATCATTGGTACTGAAGACACACCTGTACCACTTGATATTGATGCAGCTCTAACAGATACCGATGGCTCAGAAAACCTTGCTATCTTGATTGAAGACGTGCCAGAAGGCAGCTCGCTTTCTGCAGGTACCGATAACGGTGATGGCACTTGGTCATTGCAACCAGGCGAGCTAGAAGGGCTAGAGTTTATCCCTTCAGGTGACTTCAATGGTGATGTGGTTCTAACTGTGAATGCAACATCAACAGATGTTGATACCGGTACAACCGCAACAGCTACGCAAGACGTGACGATTCACATCTCACCTGCGAACGATGCTCCAGAAGTTGACGGTGATATTAGTGCCGTTACAGCCGAAGATAACAGCATCACGCTAACTCAAGAGCAGTTGCTAGAGCACGCTGTCGACATTGATGGTGATGACCTATCAGCAATCAACCTAACCACCAATGATGAAAATGCGACCGTTCAAATGAACGACGATGGCAGTTTCACCATTACACCGAGTGAAAACTTCAACGGTAATATCGAATTTAGTTACGATGTCACCGATGGAGAGGACATGGTCGCTGCTGGCCTAGACTTGACGGTAACACCTGTCAATGATGCGCCAGAGCCACAAGATCAAGCATTCACTATTGGTGAAGATGGGGTTCTTAACTTCACTGACGCAGACCTGTTAACGGGTGCAACGGATGTTGAAGGTGACGACCTAACAGTCGAAGGTGTGACATACACTGGTGCTGATGGTGTGCTTACCGACAATGGTGACGGAAGCTACAGCTTTGCGCCAAACGAGAACTTCAATGGTGATGTGAACTTCAGCTTTGATGTGTCAGATGGCACGGATACGGTTCAAGCCAACATTGATGTGAGCGTGACGCCTGAGAACGATCCACCAGTGGCGGGTAGCACGTCTTACACTGTGCATGAAGACAACTCAATCACGATCAGTAACGAACAGCTATTAGCCAACTCTTCAGATATTGAAGGTGAGGTTGCGATTGATAGCGTGACTTACACTGGCAGTGATGGTGTGTTCGAAGACAACGGTGACGGCACTTATACTTTCTCGCCAAACGAGAACTTCAATGGTGATGTGAGCTTAGCGGTTATTGTTACCGATGAAGAAGGGGCAACAGAAGCGACCACAGCGGGAATCACTGTACTTGAGGTGAACGATCCGCCAATCGCAGGCTCAACCAGCTACTCAGTCAACGAAGATGAAGTTATCACCATCAGTGCAGAGCAACTGTTGGCTAACTCTTCGGATATTGAAGGCGAAGTGGCGATTGATAGCGTTACTTACACAGGCGCTGACGGTATCTTTACTGACAACGGTAACGGCACATTCAGCTTTGCACCGAACGCAAACTTCGATGGCGATGTTAGCCTAGATGTAGTGGTGACAGATGAAGAAGGTGCGACAGTAGCCACCAGCGCAAGTATTGATGTTCTTCCAATTAACGATCCACCTGTATCGGGTGATTTGGCATACAGCATTGATGAAGATGGTTCGATTACTCTGACTCAAGAGCAGTTGCTGTCTCAAGCATCTGATGTGGATGGCGATGATCTGACCGCAAGCAACTTAAGCGCAGGCGATAATGCAACCGTTGTTGATAATGGCGATGGCACCTTTACGGTAACGCCAGATGCGAACTTCAATGGCGATATCGACCTAAGCTTCGACCTTTCTGATGGTACTGAAACGGTTGTTGCAACGGCCGACCTTACTGTGAATCCAGTGAATGACATCGCAGTTGTAGAAGATGTCGCTTACACCATTGAAGAAGACGGTTCACTTACCTTTACAGACGAGCAACTGCTCGCGGGTGCTTCTGATATTGATGGTGATGAGCTTTCAGTTGCCGATGTGTCTTACACTGGCGCAGAGGGTGTGTTTACCGACAATGGCGATGGCACTTACACCTTTGCACCAAACGAGAACTTCAACGGTGATGTAAGTCTGGACTTCTCAGTATCTGACGGTACAGAGACGGTTGATGCAAATATCGACGTAACGGTAACAGACGTTAACGATGCACCAGTGGCAGGCGCAACGTCTTACCAAATGAACGAAGATGGCACTATTACATTGAGCCCTGAGCAGTTGATTGCTAATAGCTCCGATGTGGACGGTGAGGTGTCGCTTGATAGCGTGAGCTACTCAGGTGCAGACGGTATCTTGGTTCAAAACGAAGATGGTTCGGTAACGTTCGCACCAAATGAAAACTTTAACGGCGACATCAACCTTGATGTGACGGTTATTGATGACGACGGTGCAACGGCTCAAACCACCGCTGGTATTGAAGTTATTGCTGTTAATGACGCACCAGTGGCCGGAAACGTGGCTTACTCGGTTGATGAAGATGGTTCAATTACGCTATCTCAAGAGCAGTTGCTGGCTAACGCATCCGACGTTGATGGTGATGCACTGACCGCAAGCAACCTATCTGCAGGTGACAATGCGACTGTAACAGCGAACGATGATGGTTCATTTACTATCACTCCGGATGCTGACTTCAACGGCGACATAGACCTAAGCTTCGATGTTTCAGACGGTATCGAGACAGTCCAAGCTGGCGTAGACCTAACCGTTAACCCAGTGAACGACTTACCAACGGCTGCTGACCAGAGCTTTACCGTTGAGGAAGATGGTACGTTAACCTTCACTGACGCTGACCTATTAGCAGGCGCTGCGGATATTGATGGTGATGACCTATCTATCACTGATGTGTCTTACACGGGCACAGAGGGTGTGTTCACTGACAACGGTGACGGCACTTATAGCTTTGCTCCGAACGAGAACTTCAATGGCGATGTAAACCTTGGCTTCACAGTGACTGATGGCACTGAGACAGTCGATGCCAATATTGATGTGACGGTAACGGATGTGAATGATGCACCAGTGGCAGGTTCAACGTCTTACCAAATGAACGAAGATGGCACGATAACCATTAGCCCTGAGCAGTTGATTGCTAATAGCTCTGACGTTGATGGCGAAGTGTCGCTTGAAAGTGTGACTTACTCAGGCTCTGACGGCACCTTGGTTCAAAACGATAATGGGTCTGTGACCTTCACGCCAAGCGAGAACTTTAATGGTGATATCAGCCTAGATGTGGTTGTGACCGACGATGACGGTGCAACTGCGACAACAACGGCAGGTATCGAAGTTCTGGCTGTGAACGATGGACCAGAATCTGAGGATGTGAAATTAACCACAGCCGAAGACAGCACCATCCTAATCACACAAGACATGTTGTTAGCTCAAGCTACCGACATCGATAACACCGCAGATGAGCTGTCAGCTTCGGGTCTACAAATCGACCCTAGCTTAGGTGAGTTGCTAGACAACGAAGATGGTACTTGGTCATTTACGCCAAACGAAAACTTCAATGGCGATGTGCCAATGACGTTTAATGTTAGCGATGGCCAAGAGACTATTTCAGTCGACGGCAACATCGATGTTACACCAGTGAATGATGCACCTGAAGCGCCAATGATTGAGATGCAAGGCGAAGAAGATGTGGTCATGGTGATTGACCCTGCTTACATCGCAGATCAAGTAACAGACCTTGATGGCGACGAGATCAGCATCGAGAGCATCACAGTTCGAGCTCCAGCGAACGCAACCTTAACTCAGCAACCAGACGGCATGTATCACTTAGTGACTACTCAAGACTTCAATGGCTTAGTGGAACTGGGTTATCAAGCTACTGACGGTGAAGAAGTGGTTGATGGGTCGCTGAATGTGGATGTCATTCCGGTTAACGACGCACCATTCAATGTCGGCAACGCAATGATGACCACAGACGAAGATGGCGCGTTCACCTTCGATGCTGGCGACTTGATGAACTTGTTCGGTGACATTGATACCGCTGACCTTGTTGTTTCTCGCATTATCACCGCAGACGGTGAAGATGGCGGAGAAGTAACAGACAACGGTGATGGTACGTGGACATTCACACCAACAGGCGACTTTGCGGGTGTTTCTGACCTACAAGTTGTCGTGAGTGACGGTGAGTTTGAAACCGTTCTCGATGTTCCTGTGTTCGTACGTCCTGTCGCAGATGGCGCGGTTATTTCAACTGACCATGACGGTCCATTGGTGTTCGGTGAGGATGAAACCGGTCACTTAGGACTGAATGTTGGCCTAGTCGATGACTCAGAGACACTGAGTAACCTAGTGATGACAGGTTTCCCTGTTGGATTCGAGGTAACAGATGGTGTGAATACCGTGATGATCACCGAGCCGGGTCAATACATCGACCTGTTCGACTGGGATATCTCAAACATTCAAATGACGCCTCCTGAAGACTTCCATGGTGAGTTCTTCGTAACGGTTAGCGCAACAACGGTTGATTACGGAGATGAGCCGGAAGCGTTTGAAGATGGCATCGATTCTGGTGATTTCGAAACCGTAGCGGGTGATTCCATCATCCTAACGGCGGACGACCTAATCGGTTTGGCTGAGAATGTGGATGCTGACAGTGATGATGAAGTGAAACTGGTTCATCTTGCCGACCGCAGCCAAGGTGAGATTGTCGATAATGGCGATGGCACTTGGACCTTCACACCAGCACCAGGCTTCACTGGCGAAGCAGATATAGCTTACGTGGTTGATAAAGATGGCGTGCTTCATGATGAGCAAACTGGCGTAGTCGTGAAAGAAGGTGACTCGCAAGGGAATGCAGCACCAGAAGTTAACAGCATCACAACGACGGAAATCGCAGCGGATGCCACCTTGTCGTTCACTGATGAAGACATGTTAGCGAATCTGAGCGATGCAGAAGGCGACAGCTTGAGCATTGAGTCAGTAAGCTTGATGGAAGGTCAGGGCGTAATTGAGAGCGATAACCAAGGTAACTATCAATTCACTCCTGCTGAAGACTACACCGGCGATGTTCAAGTTGGGTTTATAGCGACCGATGGCGAAAATCGCATCGAAAGCTTCTTCAATGTGGATATCCAAAGTGGCGATGAAGCAGCGGCGAGCGAAGGTTATACCTTAGCTGATGATGGTTCACTAACTATCACGGATGCACAGCTGGTGGATGAGTTAGGCGTGAGTGATTCTGCACAAGTTGTTGATGTTGCAGACGCGAACGATGCTGGCTTCTTTGCCGAATCAGGTGAAGGTGAGTGGACTTACTGGCCGAACGAAGACTTCGATGGCAATTTAGCGATGAATGTTGAAGTTAACGACGGCGGTGAAGTATCAAGTCACAGCTTAAGCATCCAAGTTGAAGATGATTCAGTACAAAGTGATGAACCACAAGTCCAAGCTGCTCAAGCAACAGAAGAGCAACAAGTGGAAGTGGCTCAACAAGCTGATGACCAAGCTCAAGATGCTGAAACTGAAGACAGCGCAGCAGATGTAACTGCGGCGCCGGGCGATACTATCTCTATCTCGATTCCAGATGAGGTGAGTGGTAACGAATCGGTTGATTACGCTGATATGTCTGGTCTACCTGAGGGCGCTACTGTGAGCAATGCACTGGATAACGGTGATGGTAGCTTCACAATCAGTGGCAACCTAGAGCAGCCTGTATCTGTCGAACTCCCAGAAGGTTACGAAGGTACTAGCGAGATCCAATTCCAAGGTTACGACGAATTGGGTAGCTCAATAGACGGTGCTAGCGGTTCTGTTGAAGTTGAGGTCGATGATCAATACACCATGCAAGGTTCTACGCAAGAACAGCAACCGGACATGGCGGGTATGGAATCTGGTGGCAGCGACTGGACAAGTTCAGGTGGTCAAGATCAAGGTGTTGACTTCACGGACGACTCTGGAAGCTTCGATTCAGATTCTCAAACTGGAACGGATCAAGGCAACGACTTCGACCAAAGCTCGATTTAATCGAGAGAGCTTAGTTTTAGCCTAAACCGACATCTAGTCTAAACCAACAAGCAGATAGGGCAGCGTAAAGTTGCCCTCATTAAAGCCATGTAGAGTTATTGATACATGGCTTTTTTTTATTTATTTTTTTGTTTCGCTAAATAAACTTGAGAACAGGTAAATATGTCCTTAATTATTGGAAGGGTCCGTTAGACAGGAGGGACGACATGTATCGTTATGTCAGTTCACCGCAAGCGTCGAAGTACATAGTGCCACCGCCTCAACATCGAGAGTTGTCGAGTGTGGATGTGCCTGAGTCTGAATTAGAGATGCGAGAAATATTGAATAATTGGTTTGCTGATGGTTTAGCGCCCATTATTGAAAGTGACGATGACTACATCTCTGCGAGCGATCACGTTCGATTTGAAAAGCTTAGCCGCACCGTTGGGATGTTGTTGAGAAACAAAGATTATTATTTTGCGGCTAAACGGATTTTATCAGTGTGGGAACAAGATTGTCTTGAAACCACTTATATCAATTATCTCATTTTGCGCAGTGAGCGAGTCACTTCTTTAAGGTAAGTTAATGGTGTGGCATTTGTCATTTTTCATTAGGCATTAGGGATTAGCGACTTAGGGTTCGTGTGCTTACGATTTTTTTATTTTTCTAACGAATCAGCAAACAAAAAGGGCAAGCTTGGAGGCTCACCCTAAAGGTCTTTGTTTTGGCTTAACGTTATTTTCAACTAATTCTCAACTGGGCTACGACTTACACCCAACCATCAAATTTGAGTCGTTTTTGAATTCTTTCGACCGCTTCTTTCTGCATTTGTCTAACACGTTCATTAGAAACATTCACATCCAACATTTGTCCGACCTCAGACAGCGTTTTCACCTTGTTATCAAAGAAACCAAAACGGTGGATGAGCACCTTTTGTAATTTTGGAGGAAGTGTATAGATGATTTGTTCTAGAGCTTGGGTAAAGGATTGATCCTCACAATCTTGTTGAGGGTCTGGGATATATTCACTTTCGCATTGATCAAGCACCATAGGCGCATGGCTAGTTCCAACCGTTGTCGTCACGTCAATAAACCCGCTTAACGCCACCAGTTGATCGACGCGTTCGGCCTTTACACCTGAACTGTCTGATAGCTCAGAAATTGAAACCTCTTTACTCATTTTTTTGCTTGCATCGAGCTTTTTTGAGGCGAGGCTGTTTATTTCTTTACACACGTGGGCTGGCAATCGAACGGTTCGACCCGTGTTCATGAGTGCGGCTTCAATGTTTTCGCGGATCCACCAAACAGCATAGGTTGAAAAACGATAGCCTGGTTCTGGATCGTATTTGTCGATGGCCTTAATCAAGCCAATGTTGCCTTCCTCGATCAGGTCGAGCAGGGTGAAATTATTGCCTTTACGTTTTAGGTAACTCTTTGCGATTTTCACAACAAGGCGCAGGTTTGATTCGATCATGACATCACGCGCTTTTTTATCACCCGCGCGATTCAATTTTGCGTAATACACCTCATCTTCACGCGACAGCAGATCAATCCCCACAATATCCTTTAGATAGTGAGCATAAGGTTCTGCAGTGGTAGAAAATGATTCTTTAATGGGTGTGTCATCCGTGAGCCCCTGAAACGCAGCAAAACTGTCATTGTTCATTTCCTTGTCCTTTTTTAGCCGACTGAACGTTTTATTTTTTCATTTTATTATTATGCCACCAAGTGATTAACGCTTGGTTTCATTAGAGTGTAGATAACAGTTTCTTCTTTACCAATAAATAAAATGCAATTTCGTATACTTACGTCACAAAAAGATCTACAAGTATTTAACCATTTTACATCTCATCGAACGTGTCGGTTTTTCATAGGAAACATGAACATGCATAGCTTATAAAGTATGTGTTATGCATTGGGGTATGTAGATAAATCGAGTGAATTTATAGGAGCGGGCGGCTATATAATTGATAGGGAAAATGAGGAGAACGTGGCAAGAGTCGAGGTTCCATGTTTCCAAGCACCTCAACTCTTTTAGCTGTGTCGGCTGTTAAGTATCGCCATGCACGTTTTAATTCTATCGACTAATAAGTGCTAAGAACCTCATCGATTTGCTGATTAATGATCTTCATTTCGCTGTAGATAACCGAAAGATCATCATCTTGCGGCGCAAGCTTATTGAGTGTGTTTTGTTCTACTCTTTCCAATGCAACTGTGGCCGTTTCTTCACCAAAGCTGGCTAAAATGCCTTTTAAGGTGTGCACGGTAAAATGAAGCTTGCCCCAATCTTGTTGTTGAACCAACTCTTCGATCTCTTGTAGCGAATTGCCATGGTCTTCTTGATATGTAGACAAAACGGCGTAAATGACGTCTCTGTCATTGTCTAAATAGGCGTTTAAAGCATCAAAGTCTAGCATGTGGACTCCTGTCGGCTGAATGTTGAAAATGGGCTAGGCGGCTTAGTGGAAAAACCATACCTTGATGAATCACTAATCCATTGATTCCATTTTGGAGGAAGTTCTAACTGTAAGATTTCTTCTAGATAGTCGTCGCTAAGTTTCTCATCTATATGAGCTTTATTGACGGCGTATATATAGTCAAGTTTGGCGGCAACTGAATATGGGTAACTGTGAATGTAGTCCTTTATTTCTTGGATCGAACCCAAATTTTCAATGTTTATACACGTTGAAGGGTCGACATTTTTGGACTCAAGTTGGTGATTTATGGCTTCTCCACGAGATTTGAGACATTCCACTGTTAAATGATAAAGAGAGTACTCACCAAAGTGGGCGAGCATGGGTAATAACTGAGTGAGCAAATAAGTCGGTTGGCTGTGGAAATTGTTCGCTAACAGTGTCGAAGCTCTAATCACTTTTTTGTGGGCAATCTGAGGGCTATTTTCGATGAGCAATATGCTGCTCTGAAATAGGGCAAGGCTGGCCAAAACTTGCTGCTGTTGTTTTACCGGAAGTTTCAGGTTTACCAGCTCGGTGAATTGGTTGGCGTGCTCAAGCAAAATACGTTTGTACTTTAGTTGCGTCTCGCGCTGATACGTTGCTTTTAAGGAATTAAAGTGCGCACCAATGGAATGGATGACATCAATGTCAGCAGCTGAAATGTGGGTTGCATACATCTCACCTAACTTTATGATCATATGTGTGTTATCTGCGTTCTCAGCTAAGTCGATGGCCCTGATTGCACGATGGCTGATGCTGGGAGTCATCTCAAATGCACGAATCGCTAATTTAAGAGCAGGCAGCAGCATTTTATGTTTTTCATAGATACAGCTTAAGCAGTCAATCACGCTCAATGAGAGTGGCTGTGCTATTAGAAAATTGTGGAGCTTATCTATGGCTAAATTTGGCTTGCCTAAGCTGTCGAGAATCAGCGCCTCAGCCACCAATTTGGTTGGGTGCATGTTGGTTTTGGAGTTGTTAATGACGCTAGAGAGTAACTGCCATTTCTTACCTGCAATTAAATGTTCAATCAATGTCGCTTCGAACTGAACGCTAGTACCATTAGGGGAGATAGCCAAAGCTTGAGCTAATCTCTCTTGACTGGCAATGGGATACAAATCATTCAGTTGGGTGAGTTTCTTTGAAACGGACACGGCACTTTGGATCTTTTTACCCAACGTTTGAGTATTAATCGGTTTAGAAACGAAGTGGTGTGCTTCACCTGAAAGGGCGGTTAATACTGTTTCCTGACGCATATCCCCAGAGAGCAAGATTGTCGCCACAGTATGATCGATGAGGCGGTTTCGATACAGAATGCCCAACAGCTCAAAGCCAGTAAAAGACTGTTCTAAGTGGTAGTCAATGAGGAGTACATGAAAAGAGTGTGTCTCGACCGCTTTAATGGCTTTTCGATAGTCGGTCGCAATAAAAATACAGTCGCGCGAAACTCCCAAACTAGCCAGTTGCTGCTTAATAAGTATTGTTGCGCTTTTAGAGTCGTCGACGATCAAAATTCGAAGGTCTGTTGGTAAGGTCAAATCCATTTTCCTTAATACCAAATGTTATTTTTTAATTTAGGTGTCAAGTTGCACATTGTCAAGGTGCCTATATCACATACAAACACTCAATAAACTATTGGTAATTAAAGAGTATTAGATAACATTTATGAAAGCCTTCAAACGCAGGTGACTTTTACCTGATTTTAGTGGGGTTATACGTGTTTTAGAAATAAAAAAGAGGCAAGCCGATAAGCTCACCTCTCTGTTTTATTGTTCGAGTTTTTATTCGAAATGTTGTTCTTTGCTTGAAGTTTTATTTACCGAAACTCTAGCGTTAATCACGCATGTTTAGAATCAATACTGCCGCTAGAGCCAAGAACGCCGTCATCATTAAGAACACATCGTTGTAAGCCATGATGGCTGCGTCACGTTGCATTGTGCCGAGCAAACTTGCTTGTGCTTGTTGCATCGCAGTTGCGGCATCACTTCCTGACTGAATGAAAAACGCTTGTTGTTGCTGAAGCGTCTGCCAACCAAGTTGACTCACTGAAGGTAGCGACTCCTTGATGTGTGCTAAGTGCTCACGGGTTTTGTTATCCAATAGCGTAGCGATAATCGCGATGCTGAAAGCGCCCCCTAAGTTCCGCATTACGTTGGTTAACGTTGATGCGTCTGGCGTGTCCATTTTGCTGATGTTCTTCATGGCAACCAAAGACAGCGGAACCATGATGAACGGACTACCAATAGCACGCAGAACCATAGATAAAATCAGCTGTTGCCCGCCAAAATCGATTGTCATGTGTGTATTTACGTAACAACTAAAACCGAACATCGCGAAGCCAAAGGTAACCAAGTACTTAGGCTTAATGATCTGTGTTAGCTTTGGCACAATTGGGAATATCAGAAGTTGTGGGAAACCCATCCACATTAGCACTTCACCAATTTCCATCGCGTTATATTGCTGAATTTGAGTGAGATACATCGGTAGAACATAGATAGAGCCGAGCAATGCCATTCCTAGAATCAAATAGGCGATACAAGACATCGCAAATTGCCCATCCCGCAATAGCCGCAGGTTAACCAATGGCTTCTTGTGTTGGAGTTCGTTTATCACGAAGTAAACCAAACTCACCGCCGACACGATACTCAAGCCAATAATAAAGCTCGAACTGAACCACTCTTCACGGTTACCTTCTTCTAACACCACTTCCAAACAACCTAGCCCTAATGCCATGGTGGCGATACCAAACCAATCGGCTTTTTTCAGCGTGCCAAGGTCGAGCTTTTCATCGTCCAAGCCATATCGGATCATGGTGATCACAAGCAAAGCTGGCGGAATATTGATGTAGAAAATATAGTGCCACGAGAAGTTCTCCGTCAGCCAGCCACCAAAGGTAGGGCCAATCGATGGAGCAAAGGTCGCGGTTACACCAAACAGTGCCATACCCACAGCACGCTTGTTGACCGGCAATAACTGAATCACCAGCGAGAAAGCAAGCGGGATTAGAGCACCACCACTGAAGCCTTGCATCGCGCGGAACACGATCATCGAGGTCATGTTCCAAGAGAACGAACACAACAAAGATGAAATGGTGAAAATGGCTGTCGTCCACGTGATATAACGGCGTTTACCGAGCGCTTTAGACAGCCAACCACTGAGTGGGATAGCGATCATCTCTGCGACTAGGTAAGACGTAGAGATCCACGAGCTTTCATCCAAGGTGGCTGATAGCGCACCTTGAATATCTTTGAGAGACGAGTTGGTGATCTGAATATCCAAGATCGCCATAAACGCGCCAATCAAGCCGCCAAATAGGGCGATCCAATGGCGTCTCGAAACCTCGTCATCATCATTTGTTTGGGTGACAACACCAGCGTTACTCATGGTCTAGCCTCGTTTATCGATGGTCGCTACCACAGACAAACCAGGAAGCAGTCGACCTTTCAACTCTTGCTGATCTGGAATAGTAATTTTAACCGGTACACGTTGAACGATTTTAGTGAAGTTACCGGTCGCGTTTTCTGGTGGTAGGAGCGCAAATTTAGCGCCAGTCGCAGGGGAGAAACTGTCTACCACACCTTCAAGAGGCTGCCCCGGGAACGCATCCAGCTCTACTTCAACCGTCTGACCTTTGTGAATACCACTTAGCTGTGTCTCTTTGAAGTTGGCTTCAATCCACACTTGGTTGTTTGGTACCAAGCTCATCAGTGGTGCGCCTGCTTGAATCAGCAAGCCTTCACGTACGCTGCGTTTACCAATCACGCCATCTGCTGGCGCGTAAACTTTGGTGTAATCAAGGTTAAGCTGTGCTTGATCTCTCTGGGCTTGAGCTTCGGTCACGGATGCATTTGCTTGCTCAATCTCACTAGCGATAACGGTTAATTGGTCATTGGTTGCAACGAGGTTTGCTTTTGCTTCTTCTAAATCTGCCTGAGTTACTTTTTGTTGTGCAACCATGCTATCGACTTCATCTTGAGACGCGTAGTTACGCTTTAGTAAGCTACGAGAACGTACCACTTGTTGAATCGCGCGTTCGTATTCAGCTTGTGCAGAATCAACGCGGCTTTCTGCTTGATTGATCTTGCTACGTTGTAACGTTTGTTGTGCCACTAGATTTTTGACGTCTGATTTCACGACGCTTAAATGGGCGTTTGCTTGAGCGAGTGCTGACTGGTAATCACGGTCATCGATTTGAACCAGCAAATCACCTTCTTTAACCGATTGGTTATCACTCACATAAGACTTAACAATATAGCCAGAGACCTTAGGGCTAATATTCGTGATGTCGCCTTGTAGATAGGCATTGTCGGTAGATTCAAAGTACTGGCCATAGCCGTACCAGTATCCAGCACCGGCTAAACCCAATGACAGCATGATCGCAGTAGCAATAAGCGGAGCTTTTTTACGTTTTTTTGTGCTTACTGTTTGCGAAGCGTTGTTGTTCTCTGTCATTTTTTCTTTCTCATTTTGTTTTTATTTAGATGTAACGAATTGTAAATGAATTCGATTGATTGATTAGATAGGAAAAAAGGGAAACACTGTTGCAAAAATCTAACTAATGGCGCTTTGGGAGAAGTACGATGGACTTAAATGCTGTGACTGTTTTTACACAAGTTGTTGATTGTGGGAGTTTCACGCACGCAGCTGAAGCATTGAACATGACCAAGTCGACCGTCAGCCGAAAGCTAGACGAGCTGGAACAGCATCTAGGTGTGAGGTTGATCACTCGTTCGACACGAAGTTTAGTCTTAACGCCAGAGGGCGAGCGCTTTTATCAGTCGAGCATGCAGATGCAAGAGATCATGAACCAAGCTGAGCTAGAGGTTTCAGCCAATCAGGATTTGATCCGAGGGCAGTTAAATGTTGTGTTGCCTGTCGAATTGGGGCATCAAGTATTAGCTAAATACATCCACAGCTTCCTAAAAGAGCACCCAAACGTGACTTTGAACTTAGAACTGTCGAATCGAGAAGTCGACATCATTGCGGAGGGGATCGATCTTTACGCACAAATTGGTGAGCTAGTGGACTCGAGCTTGGTTTCTCGCTACCTCACAACATCAAAGCGTGTATTGGCAGCCAGCCCTGAGTATTTAGAGCAGTTCGATGACGTCTCTTCACCCGATGATCTTGAACCGCCATTCAGAATGATTGAGGTGGTGAACAAGGCCGCGCGTCTACCCAAGTGGCATTTACAATTAGAAGGCGGAGAGTCGATTTTGATCGATCTACCGTGTCAGTTGCGGGTGAATACCATCACGGCATGCCTAACAGCGTGTGTGGATGGGCTCGGCTTGGCGGTGCTTCCTGAATTCATTTGTCGGGAACACTTTAAGACAGGTAAGCTGATTCGTCTGTTACCTGAATATGAGATGCCGGAAGTTTCAGTAAGCCTAGTGTATGCAGACAGGCAGTTGATGCCGAAACGTAAGAAGGTCTTTATCGACTATCTACTGACTGCTTTTCAAAATAGAGCCAATCAAATAACGAAATAAAGGCATATTGTATTGGGAGCAACAGAAGGAATCGGCTGCCTAACTGTTGATTAGTTGTAATTCATTGACAATGACCAATAACATTGAAAAGAGAAAAACGAACTTGTTAACAAGTTCGTTTTTTTCTGATTGCTAATGTAGTTGTAGGCTAAGTACCGAACTAGCTCTTTTTCTCTGTGTACTCTAGCTTGTAGAAGTGAGCTTCACTTTGTCCATTCGTAAATTGGTTGTATACGCCAGCTTTGAAGTAGCTTAATAGGTGACGCCAGTAGTCAATATCCTGCTCAACTTTACGTTCACCGTTTACGTCAACAATAAGTTTCTTATCACCCACGATTAAATCAAATGCTGTTGGTTTGCCTTGTGGTGCTTTGCCTAAATCATACTGAGAATATGCTACGTCTGATTTGCACATTTCCTTGTCTTGGTTTTTCTTGCCGAACGATCCTTTACAAATTACAGCGTTGTTTTTAATGATTGCCCAGAAATGCCCTTCAATACCATTATTGTCACGTTTCCATACAACACGAAGCAAAGGGTGAGGGACATTGTGAGTACCAAGATCATCTAAGCCTTTGTTATGTACTTGTAGGAATGTAATCTCGTCTTGCTTAGAGTCTGAGTTCTTCATCGACTCTTCAGGTTTTATGATCTCCACCTCCGAACTTAATGTGTATGTTTCATTTGTTAAGTCTGTGCGGAAGTTTTCCTGAACGCGTAGCTCGTTGCGCAGGTGGTCATTCTTCATGGTAAAGACTAGCGCTTCACTTTCTTTGTCGACATAGAAGTTGTTGTTCACAATGCCGTCGTAGTTATTATCGAGCGCAAAATAGTCTTTGTTGCCTTTCTTTCCGTTTGGATCTGAAATTTGAAGTTCAGAAACTGACAAAACATTTTGGTATTGAGAGTAATTAGAAGGTTCGCCTAAAGCTCCTTCTGGATTCGAAAACTGAACATTAGCGATTGCCGAAGAAGAAAAGGCAAGAAGGGCACAGCAAGTGAGTAGGGTCTTTTTCATCAAAAATATCTCTTTTGTAATATTATCATTCAATATAAGCATTGATATCACTTTTGAGATTTATGTGAAAACATCTGTGTTTGAAATTGTGGTCGGCACCCAATTTTCTTGTACAAAAATAGAGAGAATTAGGTGTCGATTGGGATTGGCTGGTCTTGATTAAGCTCTGCCTTAACGTTTATTCCACTGGGTACTAAGGTCCAAGTGGCGATTTTTGCTGAGTCAGCTTTATCGGAAAAGCCAATGACCAGATTGGTCGCTTTCTGTGGTTGGCTATCAACGGTGAGAGCAGCACTGTTAACGCTTAAGCCGTTCCAATCGACCTCTAAAGTATTCGATGAGGTAGCGACGGTATTGTTGTTACTGGTGAGCGTTATTTGGCTCGCTTGTGCGTTGGATGAAAACAGACAAGCTGTTGTTAAAGCCACAATGGCAAAATTAGAAAGATTGAGTGGGTGACGTACGCTGAGCATATTTAGATTCCGTAAAGGGTAACTACGGTTATTACACCTAAGTAGCGCTAGTGCTTTGTCACCTATATGTCTCTATTTTCTGTTTGGCTTTAGTGGTTTTCCATTAGAAAGGCACGGCGACGCGCTGCACATATTGGACTTCAATAGCGCCTTGGTATTCAAACATTTCAACCGAAGCACTCAAGTGCTTGGCTTTGGTTCCAAGTGGACTTTCTGTGGGAACGGGTGCTTGCGCTGTTTTGATTGGCACTTTGTAACCCAGCAGGTTGTAGTTTTCATCAAACCATTGCCAACTCACGTTAGCGTCGGGGCAGTTGTCGATCACCTTTGGAGGCGAGAGCACGATATGTGGTTCGCTGAGTTTACTTTCGAGCGTCAGCCATCGATTACTGTTATTTAAAGCGACAATAATAGGGTAGTGATTTGAACCTATCTTTAGTTGATAAACACCAGATTCGGGTTTGATGAACATTTCATTGGTTTCAATCTCTTGATACTCATTATTGGAAGCGAGTTGTCCATCGAGAAGGACTTTACCTTTAGGCGATACCAAAGAAAGAGTTTGAGTTTCTGAGCCTTTGCTGAGTTGCTCGGCAGAGACTTTGATTTGATAACCGTGCGACGACAGGCCATAGCGTCGAATGAAGCTGACTTGGATGTGGTGTTTTGGCTCAGCACTTTGTTTGAGTAAGGTTCCACATTGAGTCTGGCTCAGGATCTCTTGTTTGACTGGCAGCCAAAGCTCACTATCGAGTGATTTGTGATCGAGTGCGATTTGCAGCTCTTGCCACGCAACTTGAGGTTGGTCATCAAGTAGAGATTGATAGGTGTGCTGCAATGGCGTGTCGGTAAACCATGCCGCATGACTTGCGAGCGGCAATGTGTAGATCAGTGCGGTTAACGAAGTAACTTTCATTATGATTCCCCGGCCAAGCGGTAATCAACGCCACGATGTGTTTCTATATTCAATGTTGGCAGCTTCTGGCGTAAGCGCAGTATGTGATTATCAATAGTTCGGGTACTAGGAAAAGCCTGATATCCCCAAATCTTATTGAGTAATTCATCTCGGTGAAACACACGACTTTGGTTCTGAACAAACAGTACCAATAGCTGAAACTCTTTAGGTTTTAGTGTTACAGGGCTTTCATCCAGATAAGCGATCCGTTCCGACAAGTTGATTTGGATATTTGCGTAAGTTAAGAGGCTCACACCTAACGGACGTAGCTGGGTAATGACTCGAGCGAGTAATTCGTCGTTCGAAAATGGTTTAGTCACATAGTCTTTGGCACCCGCGATTAAACCTTCAACACGTTGTTGAACTTCTACTTTAGCGGTCAACACAATCACAGGCAGCGCTTTGAGGAGCAACCAGTTTGGAAGGTGTTGCAAGCTGTCCCCATCTTCAAGCTGTCGATCCAGTATCACAAGATCGGCTCGAAACCATTTCTTACTGGCATTCTCTGAATCCTTCGCCCAAAGGCATTGGTAACCATTGGATTCAAAGATGCTGACGAGGCCTTGTCCAAGCAGTTGGTCGTCTTCAATCAGCAGTAGGGTGTTCATAAGCAATTTCCAAAATACATCGGGTTGGGTTACGAAGAATAATGAGGCGGCCATTCGCTTGCTTCATCAAGTGCTCGACAATAGTCAGGCCAATGCCCATGTTATCCAGTTCGTGCGTTTCACTTGGCGTGACACCAGACATGAGCCGTTGTATCGGTGAAGGGAAGTGCCCCTCGTCTTGTACCTCAATCGTCAGCTTGTCACCGAGTTCGACCTTTACCAAAACCTCACCTTTACCATGTTGTTTGGCATTCTTGATTAGATTATCCAAGCAGATGGTTAGCCAGTAATAGGGAAGGTTCAGTTCAACTTCACGCGCTTCACATTGATAAGAAATATTGTGCTTTTCACAGACATGATCGAGCCACTCTTCTAATGAAGCGTTTTGCTTCAACAAAGGCTCTGACTGATCCGAACTTAGGTACACTTTGCTGTTTTCGGTGAGCTGAGAAAGCCTTTGATAGTCAGATATTAAACGCCAAACCGCACTTTGAGTTTCATCAGAAAAGTCATCGTAGCGATTTCTAAACATTTCGACGGTTAAGCCCAGGCTAGTAATTGGCGTGCGCAGTTCATGAGTAAGAAGCTGTAAAACGAACTGCCTCTCTTTTCGTTGTTTTGTTCTTAGGTATAAGACTCTACCGAGTCCGGAAAGCAACGTTAACAGCAATGTAAAGATCAAGGTTTTCATGATCAGATTGTCATTGCTAGGCTCGCTTAAGCACACGTTGCTGTAACGAAAAGTACAGGTTTCACCCGTCAAAGATACCTCTTGCCGCTCTGCAATAGGTTGCCAAACATCTAAGGGAATGGCTTTCCAGCCTTGCTCGCCACTTAACCAAAGCACATCGTCCTGTTGCCAAGCTCGGTATCCACTGAGCAGTGCTTCTCTGCCTTGTGCACTTAGGTTTTCTAGCTTGTTATATAAAGGATGCTGAGGGTTGGTAAGACTCAAAAATGGGCGTATCTGCTCGGTCACATCTGGGTAAGCGGCTAAATAACGATCAGCAAAACTGCCACCTGCAGGGTGTCGTTTGGAGTGTGCTGCAAACCAAATGGAATCCAATGCTTGTTGCTGACACAAAGCGAGCTCAAACTCGATGGCATCATCTAATGAAGGGTTATTGCTTTCAATCGCTCGGCAGTGATCTTGTATTGACGCTAACGCTGCGATGTCGTCCCAACTGAATTGGTTGAAATCAGGATAGCGGCTATTTTCATGGAGCAGAACTTTCGGATACTGAGCCAACTCTTGTTGAGATACTAAGAGTGGGGATGATTGCCAGCTCAGTTGATACAGAGTTTGCCACTTATCTTGCAAACTTTGGGCATTGACTAGGGTTGGGAGCCAAAAGATCAAGCAAAGAGCTAATGTAAACCTGCGCATCCAATCATTCTCGTTAAAAGTCGTGGGGCGAGTCTAAAGAGTTTTGGGCGCGATTTGTAACCTGAATGTCAACAAGTGTTCTTTTAACAACAAATTGTCGAGTGGGTCATGCTTTTAAATAATAAAGTACAAATACAGTAAGTATCATTTATTTGAAATAAAATAGATAATTGTGTACTTACTGTCATTATTGGGCGAAATGAGGGGACTATACTGGGCTCATACCTAATAAGAGGAACCATCATGAAACTCATCATCAAATCAGTATTGGC
Organism: Vibrio sp. 10N.222.52.C3; assembly: GCF_041474195.1. Classification (NCBI taxonomy): domain Bacteria; kingdom Pseudomonadati; phylum Pseudomonadota; class Gammaproteobacteria; order Vibrionales; family Vibrionaceae; genus Vibrio; species Vibrio sp. 10N.222.52.C3. The sequence goes on from NZ_JBFRTQ010000076.1 coordinate 33,452, forward strand.
AATCAGTATTTTGGCTACAGGCTCTGCTCATGCGTTCGAATTAACCAGCAACGATATTCAAGAAGGTCACCCAATGGCAAAGACTTTTGAATACTCTAGTTGGGGTTGTGACGGCGATAATCAATCACCACAATTGATGTGGAAAGATGCACCAGCAGGTACCAAAAGCTTTGCTATCACAGCTTATGATCCAGATGCACCGACTGAAAGTGGCTTCTGGCATTGGGTTGCGTTTGATATCCCTGCAACTGTGAACGAGCTACCTCGCGGTGTCGACATCTCTAAAGTCGGTGGCAAAGAAGGTCGCATTGATTACGGTACAGTTGGCTACGGTGGCGTTTGTCCTCCAGAAAAAGATGGTATGCACCGTTACCAGTTCACGGTTTGGGCATTACCAACGGACAAACTTAACCTCGACGAAAATACGCCGTCGGCTGTGGTTGGATTCACGTTGAACAGCATGGCTTTAGACAAAGCTAAACTGACCGCAACTTATACACGTTAATAGCTTATGTACGTTAAAGCTTATACACGTACATAATAAGTAAACAAGGGGATGAGATGAATCATCAATATCAAGTGACGATCTTTCGTGCAGAGCAGTTACAAAAACTGCGTAATGTGAGGATTCTATCCCCTAGTATCATTCAGATTATTACAGGCAGTAAGCGCCTGTTTTGGAAAGATTCAGCGGCAGAGCTCTCACATTCTGAGCTGTTGTTGTGTGAGGCATCAGCTTCACTAAGTTTTGAGAACATGCCCCACAAAGGGCGCTTCTTGTCGCGAGTGTTCAGCTTTCAATTCCAACCTTCTCAGGCGATGCTTGATTTAAGTGAGGAACGGTCGAATGATCTGGGACTGCCTACAGTAAAAGCGGATCGAAACTTACAAGACTCACTCAATGCCCTGTTCTCTTTTGATACACAGAGCATGAGCAAAGAGACTCAACAGTTTTGGTTGCAGGGCTTGTACCAGCAATTAGCTGAAAAAGGGGTGTTGCATCTATTGTTTGTCAGTGCCAACGTCTCGTTTAGCCAAAAGCTCAGCCATTACCTTTCACATTCACCAGATGAGAAACATCCATTAGAGTCGGTGGCGGAGCGATTTGCGATGAGCCGAGGGACATTGATTCGGAAGCTCAAACTGGAAGGCATGCAATATCGTGAGGTACTGGCTGAAGTTCGCTTGAGTCACGCGCTTTATCTGATGCAAAACGGACAGCAGAATGTGGCGATGTTGGCTCAGTCTTGCGGTTACCAATCGGAAGGGCGTTTTAGTCAGCGCTTTAAAGGCAAATTTGGTTTGTCGCCAAGTGAATACATCAAAACCGTCGTCAGCCATAGAGTCGCGAGCAAATAAAGTCGCGACGCCATAATCATTCTGTTTGGCCTAAACGCTTACTTTCTTATCTCGTGCTGCCAATGCCGCGAAAATCGTGCACGCAAAGGCAACAGATGCGATCAACAGAATCGGCACACTCCAAGAATCTGTCTGAGCATGAAGCTTACCCACCAGCGTTGGACCAGTGGCTGCCAACGCATAACCGATTCCCTGAGCCATACCCGACAATGATGCGGCTTGGCTGCTATTCGATGTACGCAAGCCAACAAAAGAGAGCGCGATAATAAACGTCGAGCAGTTGGCTAATCCAAACAGTCCCACCCAAAAAATCGCAAACTCAGGCAAATACAATAGGCCAATCAATCCAACAAATACACTCGATGCACACAGAGTGATGAGCCATTGTTGATTGTCACTTTTGGCTAAGAACGGCAGTAACAGCAGCCCCGGAACCATAGTCGAAAACTGCAAAAATCCATAAATGTAGCCTGCATCTATTTCGCTGTAGCCAAGGTCGCTCAAGATCTGTGGCAACCAGCCAGCCAAAGAGTAGAAGGTAAATGAGTTAAGCCCAAGCGCTAACGTTACTTGCCACGCAACGCCGCTTTTAATCATCTTCTTCATCGGCAGAGGTCTGTCTTGTTGCTTGTTATCGTTAGCAGAAGATGAACGTTTTCTGATTTTAGGTAACCAGATCAGTAAAGCTAATATTGGAAATACCAAGTTCATTAACAGCGCTAATTGCCAACCCGTGATCGTAAATAAGGTTAGATTTGAAAACGGCACCATCAAACTTGAGCCTAACGTCGACCCGATGCCCATCGTAAAGATGTACAGAGAAGTCACAGTAGCGATGCGTGTCGGGAAGCTAACTTTCACTACTACAGGCAACAACACATTACCAATCGCGATACCAAGCCCGATCATCACCGTGCCGATATACAAGGTTGGGGTTAACCCAGCAGAGCGCAGTGTAATACCCGTAGTGATCAGAACTAAGCCTAATAACAGGCTAGGCTCTAGACCAATTCGTTGGGATATCTTGGTGACTAATGGTGAGAATAAGGCAAAAGTTAACAGTGGCAAAGCTGTTAAGAAGCCAGCAGCCGATGACGTAAGGTTGAGGCCTTCCATAACCTGAGAAAGCACAGGAGCCAAGCTCGTAAAAGGCCCACGAAGGTTAAGTGCTAGGAATAGAATCCCTAACATCACGAAAATGCTAATACGAAGAGAGGCGCTCATAGGTTGTTCTACTGTTTGCTTATGAGAAGACAGGCTAGCCTACAGATCATTGAATGATTACACAAATAGCGTTTAAATAGGTTTACTAATGATTGAACCTGCGCAGTACGCGCTTAGCCAGAAAAGTCACCCATGACTGTATTAAATATCGACAAGCTCATCTCGGACTTCCCACTGCTTCAACAATTGATTGCATTGGAAGAAGTGGTTTGGTTTAACCCAAATGTGACGACTCTGGAGCGCGGTTTGCTTTATGTGGGTTTAGGCGAACAAGATATTCACGATGCGAGCATGAGGCTGCAAAGGTTTGCTCCTTATCTAGCCAAGGCGTTTCCTGAAACTCAAGCGACCAATGGCATCATCGAGTCTGAGCTTGTTGACATTCCATCTATGAAATCAGCATTGGGAGCACATTGTCAGCAGCCAATAAAAGGGCGTTTGATGATGAAGAAAGACAGCCATTTGCCGATTTCAGGTTCAATCAAAGCGCGTGGTGGTATTTATGAAGTACTAACACATGCCGAGAAGCTTGCGATTGAAGCGGGGTTACTGTGTGAGAGCGATGACTACAGCAAGCTGCTCGAACCTGAGTTTCGTAACTTCTTCCAACAATACAGCATTGCGGTAGGATCCACGGGTAATCTAGGCATGTCGATCGGTATCATGAGTGCCAAATTGGGTTTTACGGTCTCTGTTCATATGTCGGCAGACGCGAGATCTTGGAAGAAAAGCAAACTTCGTGAGCATGGCGTCAACGTTGTTGCAAATATGAGCTGCTAAAAAGATAAGTCATGATAGAAGAGTGTTGTTTATAGCTTGTACACACTCTTTCTCACCTCTAAATCCCACCTTAATTCAAACAATAACTTGCGCAGATCGTTATCCAAAACACACATTTTATAAATTAAGCTTCTTAGATGTTCTAACTATCAGTTAGGTTGAGTGGCATTCAACTTGATAGGGATTGAGCAATGCAGACGGACAAAGTGATACAGACAAGACACATAAACACACCAGAAAAATTACTCCAGCGTTTAGATGCGATTGGGGAGTCTTTGGAAGCATCGGGTAAGGCTCATGCTTTGCTGGGATTGGGCTCAGTAGGTATTGAAACAGAACGACTTGATCAGTATTCAGATGTCGATTTTTTCGCAATAGTGCAAACAGGGCACAAGCAGTATTTCTTAGACAGTTTGCATTGGCTATCTGATATTCACTCAATCGACTACGCAGTGAGAAATACCGTCGATGGCTATAAAGTTCTGTACGCTGACGGAATCTTTTGTGAGTTTGCAGTGTTTGAACCCCACGAGTTAGCGCACATTCCGTTTGCTGAAGGGCGTATTGTTTGGCAGCAACATGAATTTGATACACAGTGTTGTGTTTCACCAATAAAAGGGGAGACAGACACTAATTCCCAAGATTGGATCATTGGTGAGGCTCTAACCAATCTTTATGTGGGTATGTCTCGTTATAACCGAGGCGAAAAGCTGTCGGGCAGTCGGTTCGTTCAATCTTACGCACTCGATCGTTTGATCGATCTTGTGGATCAAACTGAACAGTCTGAGCCTGAATTTGTCGATGAGTTTATGTCGGATAGAAGACTAGAAGCGCGCTTTCCTAAGTTTGCTCAATTGCTACCAACCTTTACCCAAGGTTACGAGCGCACGGCTGAATCGGCACTTGCCCAACTAGTGTTTCTCAACACCCACTTCACAGTCAACCAAGCCATGTGTGACCGAATCACTGAACTGTGTTCCAGTAAAGATTAAGCTTATAGCGTGTGAATCCCCAAGCCTAACTGACACCACCTTTCAGATGATAAGCGGCGGGCAACCTAATTGAACTCTCGAATTATTATTCTTAAGCACTAAACCCGTACGCTTTTGTTTACTCTTCAAGACCGTGACTGTTCGTGTTTACTCCGCTTATCACTGGATGTCGTCAGCCAAATAAATTACAATCGAACGATGTTTTATTAATTCGTGCTTTATCACTATGATGAGAAACTTACTCATATTCATCGTTAGCCTATTTTTCTTAACAGCTTGTTCTTCAACGAGTAATAATCAGCTAGGCGACAATACATTGAGCAACGAAGACGCAATGTCGAAAAGCTTGGAAGAAGAGAGCAATATCGATGTTGCAATTGATACAAACGCTGAGACCAGCGTTGATTCTTCCCATGATTCAATCGTTAATCATCAACCACTCACTAACCTTGATTCAAATAAAGACACGATAGCTCACGCCAATGCAGAGCCAGAATCAGTGGGACCTTCTCAAGTAGCAGCGACAGAAACAACGGAAAGCGATGCTAAGAGTGGCGGTGAAAAAGGCATCGGAAGCTATTTTATTCGTCATAATAAACCGACTAAGACGGTGATTAAATCACTAGAGGGCGTGACAGATGCATTGAACGTCATGACGTTTGGGATATTTGCCACCGGTAACGGTTAAATCGTTAACTTAGAACCACAACCTAATAGATAGAATGAAACGTGAAGGCGAGCCAGATGGTTCGCCTTTTTTGATCTTCTAAATCTGGCCACCGTTGTTCCTAAGAATCATGCTCACTTATCTGAGCGCTGAGTCAGGCGACGGTTAACGAAAATAGGAAATTATTAGTTCTGGAAGGGAGTCGCCGAATTTACCCTGTTTGACTTGTTATATGCATCAAGGGTTCTAATACTCATCCCAAAGTAAGCAATGAAATCTAATCTTACAAAGACAAGTCTTATATTCACTTACGAGCATAGTAAGATGTTTGCTGTTATGTCGGTTTAGGTTTAGTTATCAATATTCTAGGGAAGAAAAATGAAGAATAAGAGTGTGTTTTTAAGTGCCGCATTGGTGATGTTGTCAGCTCATGCAAATGCATCAGACGCGAACCATGAGTCTGTATCAGATGGTGTTATCGCAGAACAAAGAGCAAAGCTTTCTGAAAATACCCAAGGACAAGGTTTTGGACCGCAAGCTCCACGAGATTTGGGTTCATTAGAAGGTACAAATACTAGGCTGTTCTCGGATGCCCCTGATTCAACAGCGATGAACTTATGTAATATTCACTTCCATAAAAATGCTGAGCATAAAGGTGGAGAGTTTACTCAATACGCTGGTAACGGTGATGGTAAGGGATTCCAGAGTGGCTTTAAATACACAGGCAAGCTGAGTTCTGCTGAGCTGAAACCATTTGAGGGCAAGGTTTGTCCGAGCGAGCATGGTTCTTTGCATTCGGGTGACACCATTGAAGTTCACTATGTTTATTCAACGGCGCAAGTTGAACCGGGTGAAACACTGGGTGCTTGTTTTAACGATGCGATTACCAACCCGCAACTGCGTGTAGAAACCCAAGTTTACGTATTAGTGAATGACGACAAAGCACCCGACTTTGAAGCGCTCGCTAAACATTCAAAAGTGAACGGCTTACACCAAGCACCAAACATCCCACAAGATACGGGCTCAGCGATCCAATACGCAGGCTCTACAACGGGTCCTGGTTATAATGAGCAAGGTTCACCTTTCCAAGTAACATGGAGCGTTAGACCACAAGTCGCGAAAGTAAATATCGCGACAGTAGGTAGCTGGTGTGAAGGCAATGACTTTAACGAAGATCACGCCCACGGTGTGAGAAATTTGGTGGTTAACCCTGAGTTGTTATCACCCATTCGTAACGACTAAACGATTCTGGCGAACAAAATGATTAAGGCGAGCCAATAGGTTCGCCTTTTTTATGCCCTAACGAAAAGTACTTAGGTTTAGGTTTAATTAAGTCTGGTGGGTAAATTACGTGCGACACTTATTCAATACATGAGTTGTGTAAATCGTATTTAGTAAAAAACGTTCTTTACCAGAATCGAAGCTCCATGATACGTTCATGATCAATTATGTTGGGTTATAGAAAAGGACAGTCCAATGTCATTAGAAAGTGCGATTACATTCTTTATTGCCATGTTTGTATTTGGTATTACTCCGGGGCCTGGCGTCTTTGCCATTTTAGCTCGTGCTATGGTTCAAGGATGGCGAAAGTGCGTCACGCTTTCGTTAGGTATGATATGCAGTGATCTTATTTACCTTGCGCTTGCCTGTTTCGGTCTAGCAACGATTGCCGAGAATTGGTCGATTGCGTTTGAGGTGATTCGCTATGTTGGTGCAGCTTATTTGATTTACTTGGGCTACAAGATGTTTAAGAGCCTGCCTGAAGTGCAAGGCTCTGCGGAACTTGCGGCCAAACAGAGTCAGAAATCTGAACTCGCGAGTTTCGCGCAAGGCTTTTTGATTTCAGCATCGAACCCTAAAGTGATTCTGTTTTATATTTCGTTCTTGCCGACTTTTATTGATCTGACTGTTCTGCGCTCACAAGATATCGTATTAGTTTCTGCTTTAGCATCTGTTGCTCTGATGTCAGGCTTAATACTTATCGCTGTGGGCGCGGGCAGAATGGCAGGTTTGTTAAAAACGCCACGCGCACATAAAAGGTTAAACCAAAGTGCTGGTGGAATAATGATTGCTGCTGGCTCATATTTGGCGATCAATCGATAAATACGAATCTTTAAACAAAAAGGCGAACCGATGGGTTCGCCTTTTTAGTTGGATATAAATGCCATCGTTTAAACAGAGACTTGTTTGTTAGTCACAATGGTGCAATTATTTAACGAGTGATATTACTCGAATGCATGTCTTATGATGACTATCGAACAACAGCTTTCTCGGCTGGATCTAAACTTATTAGTGTCGTTAAGTGTTTTAATCAAAGAGAGGAACGTAACGCGAGCTAACGCCAACAGATGAACAGGATGTGGTTCGAATGAACCGAGACACCTACTACTCAATGGCAGTAATTAATGTATCAAAGGGGGCGACCGTCACGTTACCTGAGATCCCTGAAGGCAAGTACATGTCGATGGAAGTGATTACTGAAGATCACCGCATTCAGCCAATGCAATACGGTTCAGGTACGTTTGATCTTTCTACTCATAGCGGTGATCACGTTTACGTCATTGTTCGTACCGACGCGACATTCTCGAAAAATGAAGTTCATGAAATCCAAGATAAAATGAGCATTGATGCAAAAGCGGATGGCGAGTTTACTGCTATGCAAGTGGATGAGAAATCTTTTGAAGAGGTAGAGACGAGCCTTAAGATGGAAATGCCAACAATACTTAAGCGAGATGGCGCTCAAGCGACATTTGGTATGTTTACCAGCCCTGAAGATGCTTCAAAAGAGATGTTTACCGAAGAGAAGTACGCAGTGGGTGCGGCTATCGGTTGGGGTGGCGCGCAGTTAGATGACAATATTTACGAAGTCTCAGGTAACTTCCTAGCAGACACTTGTCATCAGGCGACCTTTGATGACCCTAAAAACCAAGCGTTTTGGTCGGTAACGGTCTACAACAAGCAAGGTTTCATGTTTGGTGAAGTGGCGAACGTTAGCTCAAACACGGCTGAGAAAAATGCAGACGGCACTTACACAGTAAGCTTTGGTTGTGGTGATGATGCAGTAAACAACATCAAAACAGAGAACGATTCTGGTGTGTTTAACTTAGCTTTCCGCCATTACATTCCAAGCCAAAAAGTACGCGATGGATTCCGAGTGCTTCCTTACGTGAAAGCAGTGAACTAATGTTGCGATAGTCGTACAACGATTGATAGATACGCGCTATTACCCGTGGTAGTAGCGCGTTTTTTATGGGTTCTATTTCATTTCTTGCTTTCTTAAGTAGAGAGACACAAAGTGCGAGTCAAAAAATGGTCTAACTTTGGTTATACGCAGCGTGCCTCAGTTCAAATAAATCAATTAAACCTTCTTCCATCGATACTTTCAGTTTCCCCACGTATTTGTTCGAATTTAAACCCGCTGACACCTTATGTGACAACGCTTCCAGTTATCTTTGATGCCTCTAAAGGGAACAAATACCACATACCAGCGTTATAAAAACCGATAGCCGTGGAGTGTTATGAGTCCTATTTGAGGTGTATAGTTATAGGTAATTCATTGGGTTATCGAATATTTAAGTTATCAAAAGATGCGGATGTCATGAAGAAAAACGGATTTACTTTAATGGAATTAATCATCGTGATCGTGATACTCGGAGTACTAGCGGTAACGGCTGCTCCAAGATTCCTTGGTATTCAGGAATCAGCGAGAGAAGCGGTACTTGAAGGTGTTGCGGGTGCGATGGAAGGGGTGATCACACAAGTAACCTCTAAGGCCATTATTGCTGGGCTTAACCCTAGTGCAGAAAACCCAGATGACCAAAGTAACTATGTGATCGATTTCGGTATCGGCCGAGTTGAGGTCGACTGGGGAACGCTATGTCCTGAAAGTGAGGGGGATGAAGGTGACGAACTTGATATGATTGATTTTCTGACGCTATCTGAAGATGACAATTTAACATCGGCTGTTGGAAATCGACACACTGTCGTTGGGTACACTCATTCATTTAGTGAAGCTGACCTTGACAGCAATAACATAACTGATGATGCCTTACCTTCGGGTTGTTATGTTATCTATGATTCTTTTGGTCGAACGAATGGGAGCGAATGTCCTGAGGGCGGCTGTGAATGTACCGTTCGTGTAGTGAACGACGAATGTTAACCAGAGCAGCTAAACGATTCTATTTAGATTAAAGCTTATTCGAATTCAATAAAAAAGCGCGTTATTACCAAATGGCAATAACGCGCTTTTTTGTATTAGCTTATAGGTCTATCTTAGTTTGCCAATGGAGCACTTGCTGGTGGCAAGTTACGCTTCTTAATTACGTATCGCAAGCGAAGCAACATCAATGCAGCTGATACGCTTAATCCCGTTAGAATACCAATCCAAAAGCCTTCTTCACCCATTGCTGGAACAATGTGGTCTGTTAAGCCCAACACCATGCCAAGTGGTAGTGCCAAGCCCCAGTATGAAGCGATAGCTAAGATCATCGGGATCTTAGTATCTTTATAGCCACGAAGTGCGCCGTTAGCAGACGTTTGCAATGCATCGCTGAACTGGTACATCGCAGTAAAGGTCAATAACACTGCTGCCGTTGCGCTGATTACTGGGTCTGTCGTGTAAAGCCTAATGATTAATTCAGGGAACAGTAGGAACATTGCTACCGACAGCAACGAGATTAACGCTGCAACTAAGATACCGACTTTACTACGCTCAATCGCGCCAAGTTCATCTTTTTCACCCAAAGCGTGCCCAACACGAATCGTAATACCAAAAGAGATACTCATCGGAATCACGTAAGTCAGGCTCGAAATGTTGAGTGCAATTTGTGCGGCTGCTACGTTCTCAGCGCCAATACGACCAATCATCAGTGCGATTACCGCAAAGATGCTGCCACACACTGCAATGTTCATCCCGATAGGTAAACCTAATCTTAGAAGGTGAAGCATCTCTTTTGCTTTTGGCTTCGCATCTGAAAAGTTGATGATGGTCTTGTAATGGTGATGACCTTTAATGTAGGAATACAGCATTCCTGACATTAACCAATAAACCAAGCTTGTCGCCCAACCACAACCCACAGCGCCCATTTCAGGGAACCCAAATTTACCGTAGATAAGCACGTAGTTGACCGGAATGTTAATCAGCAAACCAATTACCGAAATGATCATCGGCACTTTGGTGTTGTTCATACCTTCACAGAAGCCGTTCAAGGTGTAGAACAGGGCAATACCCGGCACACCGAAGGCGAGGGCAAACGCATAGTCACTGCCGATAGGGATGATTTCAGCGGCAACCCCAATCCATTCCAAGATCGGTTTGGCACTTACGAGGTAAGCGATGAGTAGTACGCTAGCAATTAATGCAAGCCATACCATTTGGAAGAACTCGACAGAGATACTCTGAAAGTCGCGAGCGCCACGGTGGTAAGCGACTACAGGCGTTAACGCCATAATCACACCACGTAGTAGCAGCAATACAGGGATCCAAAGGCTAGTGCCGAGAGCAATAGCGGCGAGATCGGCAGGGCTTACTTGGCCAGCCATTGTCGTATCGACAAATCCCATCGCTTGGGTAGCTATTTGAGTCAAAATGATTGGAACCGAAAGGTGCATAAGCGCACCCGATTCACGAGTAAAAGGACGAAGTTTCGTTAGCATGGAAGTTCACAACACCAATATAAATACACGAATGATGGCAGGATGGCCGGTGTGCATTTTAGGATGTGCCCCGTTGGGCGGGCGACAATATAAACACCTTACCGTATAGGGTCAAGCATTGGATTTATTGAGTTCAAGTTGCTCTGATATATACCGCCACGTCTTAGCTTCAAATCTAGTGCTGGATAACTCTCCTATTGCCACAATGCCAGCAGAAACACAAATAACCCAATTCCAAGCGTGACTTTTAAAAGTAAGCCAAGAGGGGCTCCACCTTTTGGCGCTTTATTGCAACATCCCATAATCGTTTCCTAGTTATATTGAGCTCGTGAGTTGACCTTAAACCTTCCCCTTACAGTAAGGTCAATAAGTTTATAAAACTTAACCAAATTAACCTTTCTTATCGTGTTGGATTCGTTAAGATAAATCCAAAGTCTGCGATTAGAAGTGTGAGGATAATGTGTTGATAGAAAAGTGGTTAGAGATCGATGGTGATCAGCTTTATTGCTTGTCGACTGATATCAAAGAGTCTCAGGAAACACTGGTGTTGATTCATGGGTTGGGTGAGTCGCATTTATGTTTTGCCGATGTGTTTGACTGGCTCCCGAATTACAACTTAGTCATGTTCGACCTGTGTGGTTATGGCTATTCTCCTGCTTCGAATATATCCCACTCAACAGAAACTCAAGCAAATCGAATATTGAAAGCACTCGACTTATTGAGCATCCATGGTTGCTTTCTACTTGGGCACTCTTGGGGAGGCGATACATCGACGTTGATTTGTGAATACGACACGAGAGGCATCGTGCGTGGTTTCATTAATGCTGAAGGCGGACTGCACGAAGAAAGCATCATCCTATCCCAGATTATTGCAGATACATATTCTGAACTAAGCACTGACGAGTTTGCGAACTGGGTGAAAGGAGAAGGTTTCTCAAAACGTTTTCCCATGGCTTGGGGACACGGAGCAGGTGTTAAGTATCTTTCGTCAGTTAGAAGATGTGAGCCAGAGGTTCTTGGTCAAACCGCCAGTGAAATCTACGGACAACATGCGACTCAAGATATCCGTGGCGTGGTTGGCTGGGGACAAATTTTCGAAAACTTATCCATACCTAAAGTATATTTTTGGGGTGCTGACAGCCTAGAGGGTTGTGAGCGTGCGAAAGAGTTTATTAGTACGTTAGACAACGTTTCATTTGAGGGCGCAAACCACTGGGTGCAAAACGATCCGGCCAAGTTCTATGCGGAAGTAGATAAGTTTATTACTGGCGTTACAAATAGAACCAAAACTTAGATATTCAACAACGATAATAGAAAGTCTATATGTGGATTGTTGGTTAGCTGGCGCGATCTTTACCTCTCAGCTTGAAATGATTGATTCTCCAAAAACAAAAAAGCGAACCAAGTGGTTCGCTTTTGTTTATCTAAAATCTACAAAATTAGTCTTCGTAGTTGTCGATGCTTGGGCAAGAACAAATTAGGTTACGGTCGCCGTATACGTTGTCTACACGGTTAACTGTTGGCCAGTACTTCGAGTTCTTGGTTGCTTTCGATGGGAAGCAAGCCAGTTCACGAGAGTAAGGGCGATCCCATTCTGCGCCTGAAAGGTCAACTTGTGTATGCGGTGCGTTCACTAGAGGGTTGTTGTCTAGTGGCCATTCACCCGCTTTCACTGCTGCCATTTCGTGACGGATTGCGATCATCGCTTCACAGAAACGGTCTAGCTCTTCTAAATCTTCAGACTCAGTTGGCTCAACCATTAGTGTGCCAGCTACAGGGAAAGACATAGTCGGCGCATGGAAACCGAAGTCCATTAGACGCTTAGCAATATCTTCTTCGCTGATGCCTGTGTCTTCTTTAAGTGGACGAATATCGATAATACATTCGTGCGCTACGCGGCCGTTAGTGCCACGGTAAAGAACAGGGTAGTGAGGACGTAGTTTTTCCATCACGTAGTTCGCGTTCAGAATCGCTACTTTCGTTGCGTCTGTTAGGCCAGGTTCGCCCATCATAGCGATGTAAGCCCAAGAGATAGGTAGGATTGAAGCACTACCTAGATCTGCAGCTGAAACCGCGTAGTCTGAACCTTGTACACCGTTTTCGATGTGACCTGGTAGGAAAGGTGCTAGGTGCGATTTAACACCGATTGGACCCATACCCGGACCGCCGCCACCGTGTGGGATACAGAATGTTTTGTGTAGGTTCAAGTGGGATACGTCTGAACCAATGAAGCCAGGCGAAGTTAAACCTACTTGAGCGTTCATGTTCGCGCCGTCTAGGTAAACCTGACCGCCCGCTGCGTGTACTTGTTCACACACTTCTTTCACTTGCTCTTCGTATACGCCGTGCGTAGAAGGGTAAGTGATCATGATGCTTGATAGGTTGTCTTTGTGCTTCTCGATTTTCGCTGCTAGGTCTGTCATGTCGATGTTGCCATCTTCATCACACTTAACAACCACTACCTTCATTGAAACCATTGATGCTGTTGCAGGGTTAGTACCGTGCGCCGAGCTTGGAATCAGACAAACGTTACGGTGACCTTCACCGCGGCTTGCGTGGTAGCGTTGAATCGCGATTAGACCTGCGTATTCGCCAGATGCTCCAGAGTTAGGCTGTAGTGAGAAATCGTCGTAACCGGTGATTTCACATAGCTTCTCTTTAAGATCTTTTGCTAGTGCTGTGTAACCCGCCGCTTGCTCTAGAGGTGCGAATGGGTGAATTGAACCAAACTCAGGCCATGTTACTGGAATCATCTCAGCAGCAGCGTTCAGCTTCATCGTACAGCTGCCCAGTGGGATCATGCCGTGCGTTAGTGAGAAGTCTTTGTTCTCAAGCTGTTTTAGGTAACGCATCATTTGCGTTTCGCTGTGGTGCGTGTTGAATACTGGGTGAGTTAGGAACTTTGATTCACGACGGCAGTTTTCTGGAATTGCTGCAAACTCGTTTGATGCAATGTCAGAAGATAGTGCTTGAACGTCTTCTTTCACGTCGAAGATAGCGAATAGGGCATTCACGTCGTCGATCGTTGTTGTTTCATCTAAGCTGATACCGATCTTACCTTTAAGAAGGCGAAGGTTGATGTCTGCTGCTTGCGCTTTCGCGTACAGTGCATCTGTTTTCTCTTCAGAGTTGATCGTGATGGTATCAAAGAAGCTGTTGTTCGTTAGCTCGTAACCCGCTTTAGTCAGGCCAGCCGCTAGGATAGCAGTCATATGGTGTGTACGACGAGCAATAGTACGTAGGCCTTCTGCACCGTGGTAAACCGCGTAGAAAGACGCCATGTTTGCTAGAAGTGCTTGAGCTGTACAGATGTTCGATGTCGCTTTCTCGCGGCGGATGTGTTGCTCACGAGTTTGCATTGCCATACGTAGCGCTTGGTTACCGTGAGTATCGATAGATACACCGATTACACGACCTGGCATTGTACGCTTATGCTTTTCACGAGTACCCATGAATGCAGCGTGTGGACCGCCGTAACCCATAGGAACACCGAAACGTTGCGCTGAACCGATAACAACGTCTGCGCCCATTTCGCCAGCAGGTTTAAGTAGAGCAGAGGCAAGTAGGTCAGTTGCAACTGTTACTAATGTTTTGTTAGCTTGAGCTTTTGCAATGATGTCTGTTAGGTCGCGAACTTCACCTGTTGTGCCAGGGTATTGAACTAACGCACCAAATACGTCTTGCTCTGGAAGTGTTTCAAGAGCGCCAACCATTACTTCAAAACCGATGTACTCAGCACGAGTTTTAACAACTTCTAGTGTTTGAGGGTGAACATCGTCAGCAACGAAGAATACTTTGCTCTTGCTTTTACCAGCACGCTTACACAGTGTCATTGCTTCGCCAGCCGCTGTCGCTTCATCAAGAAGAGACGCGTTCGCGATTTCCATGCCTGTTAAGTCCATTACCATTTGTTGGTAATTCAGTAGAGCTTCAAGACGACCTTGAGAAATCTCTGGTTGGTATGGTGTGTAAGCTGTGTACCAGCCTGGGTTCTCTAAAACGTTACGTAGAATAACGTTTGGAGTGAATGTGTTGTAGTAGCCTTGGCCAATGAAAGTACGTTTCACTTGGTTTAGGTTAGCGATCTCTTTAAGAGAGGTCAGCATGTCCATTTCGCTCATTGGCGCAGCAAGTGTCATTGGTTTTTCAAGACGGATTTGTGCAGGAACCGTTTCGTCGATCAGTGCGTCTAGGCTAGTCGCGTTGATCGCTTCAAGCATTTTTTGCTGGTCTGCTTTATTTGGGCCGTTATGACGAGCAACAAACTCGTTTTGCGTACCCAAGTCTTTTAGTAATTGGCTTTGAAGTAATTCAGTCATGATATGTTCTACTTTCTCTCTGGAGCCGTGAGCTAGCCCCTAAAATTAAGCTGCTCAAAAGAGCAGCTTTATCGTAATGAGGTTACCTATTAGTCTTCTTCGATAGAGCTTAGGTATTCTTCCGCATCTTTAAGGTTGTTTAGTTCAGACGCATCAGACATCTTCACTTTAACAATCCAGCCACCTTCATAAGATTCTTCGTTAATTAACTCTGGGCTATCTTCTAATTCTTCGTTGATTTCTACGATTTCGCCAGAGATTGGTGCGTAGATATCAGAAGCTGCTTTCACTGACTCAACGAGAGAGAAGCTTTCGCCAGCTTCAATTTCGTCTCCAGTGTCAGGCAGGTCAACAAACACAACGTCACCTAGCATTTCTTGAGCGTGCTCAGAAATACCGATAGTTACAGTACCGTCACCGTTGTCTTTTACCCACTCGTGGCTGTCTGCAAACTTAAGTGTATTGTCCATTGCTTATTCTCCAAAAATTTATGAGGTTTTAATTTAAATCTTAAAAACGGATTAACGGTAAAGAGGGAAGCGTTTGCAAAGCTCTTTAACTTGCTTGCGAACACGTTGCTCAACTTCAGCGTTGCCTTCAGGGCTTTCAACTAAGCCATCAAGAACATCACCGATCCATTCACCGATAAGTTTGAATTCTTCAGTGCCAAAACCACGACTGGTTCCAGCTGGCGTACCTAAACGAATACCCGAAGTAATCATAGGCTTCTCTGAGTCGAATGGTATGCCATTTTTGTTACATGTGATCCCAGCACGCTCTAATGCTTCTTCAGTTACGTTACCTTTCAAGCCCTTAGGACGAAGGTCAACCAGCATTAGGTGCGTGTCAGTTCCGCCAGTCACAATGTCACAACCGCGAGTTTGCAACACTTCAGCAAGAACTTTTGCGTTATCGATCACTGAATTAATATAAGTATTAAATTCTGGGCCAAGTGCTTCGCCAAATGCGACAGCTTTAGCCGCAATTACGTGCATTAGTGGGCCGCCTTGTAGGCCTGGGAATACTGCAGAGTTGATCTTTTTATTGATGTCTTCGTGGTTCGTCAGAATCATACCGCCGCGTGGGCCACGAAGTGTTTTGTGCGTTGTTGTTGTAACAACGTGTGCGTGTGGTAGTGGGCTAGGGTGAGCACCTGTCGCGATAAGACCCGCGATGTGTGCCATATCTACCATAAGGATAGCGCCAACTTCGTCAGCGATTTCGCGGAATTTAGCGAAGTCGATAACGCGTGGGATAGCACTACCACCTGCAATAATCATTTTAGGTTGGCATTCGATAGCGAGAGCGCGTACCGCTTCGTAATCGATTTCAAGAGTGTCGCGGTCTACGCCGTATTGAACTGCGTTGAACCATTTGCCTGAAAGCGCAGGGCGTGCACCGTGCGTAAGGTGACCACCAGCGTCAAGAGACATACCTAGGATAGTGTCGCCAGGTTGAAGTAGGGCAAGTTTAACTGCGCCGTTCGCTTGAGCACCTGAGTGAGGTTGTACGTTCGCGTATTCACACTTGAATAGCTGTTTAGCACGTTCAATCGCAATAGCTTCTACTGTATCTACGTGCTCACAACCACCGTAGTAACGACGACCTGGGTAGCCTTCTGCGTATTTGTTGGTAAGGCAAGTGCCTTGAGCTTGCATTACTGCTTTAGAAACGATGTTCTCAGAAGCAATAAGTTCGATTTGTTCGTTTTGACGAGTGTTCTCTGCTTGGATTCCAGCAAATACTGCGTCGTCAGTCGCAGATAGGTTCGTAGAGAAAAAACTGTCTAAGCTATGGTTTTGATAAGCGTTCATTGTCGAGACCTTTCATTAAGCTAATGGTGATTGTTTTTATAGTCCATTAGGTCTTACGTTGATTTCTGCATCGGTATCGTTTGCGTTATATAGGTGTATAAATAGTGCGTTGCTTCTTATTTATACGACCATAGCGTCAAAGCGATCGTTGTAGGGTCAATGCAGCACGAATTGGTTCCCAAAAATTTCGGGTAAAAAACAGCTCTTACAAATGTTAAATCTATCACTTGCTGCAAGCTGAAGTAGCATCTCTTCATCTAACAAGTCGATAACATAGCTCCGATAAAATCAATTTTCAACAAAAATTTCCAATAGGAAACAGATTTTCTCGTTTTGCTACAGGGAGCACGCTTTATTTCCCTGTGTGCTCTTTAATCAACAAAGCGCTTCATGCAACAATGAAATCAATAGACAGGAAGTAAGAAATGAATGAGGGACCTATGTCAGAAGACATTTATGATGAGTACCCATCTTTAACGTTGGCGAAAGAGACGTTAGATCAGAATATCGAACCACTTAGGCTCGGCCAGCGTATTAAAGATATCCGCAGCAAGCTGGGCATTACGTTAGAAGAGGCGAGCCAACGTACTGGTTTGGCGCGCTCTACGCTGAGTAAAATCGAGAACGAACAAATCTCACCGACGTTCCAAGCGATGCAGAAATTGGCTATGGGTTTGCAAATTGATATGCCGCAACTCTTTGAGCCACCAAGAAAAAAGGTTGCCACAGGACGTCGTGACTTAACTAAAGCAGGTCAGGGCAAACCTCACCCAACTCCGACTTACGAGCATGAACTGCTCGCGACAGAACTTTCGAATAAGAAGATGATGCCGTTCAAGAGCCGAGTGAGAGCACGCACCTTTGAAGAGTATAACGATTGGGTTCGCCACGATGGTGAGGAGTTCTTGATGGTGATCTCTGGTGATGTGATGTTCTACTCAGAATTCTATGAGCCGGTACCCATGAGCGAAGGTGACAGCATGTATTACGACGCCAACATGGGGCATATGTTGATTTCTACTAGTACAGAAGATGCACTGATTTTGTGGGTGACTGCAAAATAAGTTAACAAAGTTAGAATTTCTTATAGTGAATGCAAACGTTTGCTTTTGTTTCTAACGTTTGCCAAAAGACGCGATGTTGGTGTGAAAAGCATCAATATCGCGTTTTTGTATGCGACCGAAAGTTGTTTTTAAATTGTTAAATATCACATTTTGAGCTGTTTTAATCTTGTTAAGGGTGTAAAACTGACTCAGGCTTGTTTACTATAGTGAACACGGTTTACTCATGTTGATTGAAGTTTACTGAAGTGAATTCTTAGAAAGTGAGTCGTATAGCTTTTATACAGAAGCCTCTTTTTATATCGCTAGTAATAAAAGCCTATATAGAAGACATCACTTTTTACTATCTACTGTTTCTAACGTTAACCCATATCGTTAGAGGCGACTCTAAATAGAGATATAAGCGGCAGATTCGATTTGGAAAGCCTGCAACGCTTCATGGAGAATAAAATGACTCAAGAACACGCTAATCAAGACCTACTAAAAACACCTCTGCATGCACTTCACGTTGAAGTCGGCGCAAAAATGGTTCCTTTTGCTGGCTACGACATGCCAGTTCAGTATCCACTAGGTGTAAAGAAAGAGCACTTACACACTCGTGACGCTGCTGGTCTTTTTGATGTTTCTCACATGGGGCAACTGCGTCTACACGGTGAAAATGCAGCCGCTGTTTTAGAATCTCTGGTTCCAGTAGATATTATCGACCTGCCTTCTGGTAAGCAGCGCTACGCCTTCTTTACTAATGAACAGGGCGGCATCATGGATGATCTTATGGTTGCTAACCTTGGCGATCACCTATTTGTTGTTGTGAACGCGGCGTGTAAAACACAAGATATCGACCACCTAACGGCTCACCTTCCTGCAGACGTAAAAATGGAAGTGATTGATGACCGCGCTCTATTAGCACTTCAAGGTCCGAAAGCGTCTGAAGTTCTGGCTCGTTTCCAACCAAGCGTTGCAGACATGCTGTTCATGGATGTTCAAAAAGTCGATATCGACGGCGTAGAGTGCATCGTAAGCCGCAGTGGTTATACCGGTGAAGATGGCTACGAAATCTCAGTACCGAACGATCACGCTGAAGCACTTGCTCGTAAACTAACATCAGAAGCAGAAGTAGAGTGGATTGGCCTTGGTGCTCGTGACTCACTTCGTCTTGAGTGTGGTCTATGTCTGTACGGTCACGATCTAGATACAACAACAACGCCGGTAGAAGCTAGCCTTTTATGGGGTATCCAAAAAGTGCGTCGTACTGACGGTGAACGTGCAGGCGGTTTCCCTGGCGCTGATATCATCCTTGAGCAAATCGCGACTAAAGACGTTCAACGCAAGCGTGTTGGTCTTGTTGGTCAGACTAAAGCACCAGTACGTGAAGGCGCTGAGCTGTTCGATGCTGAAGACAACAAGATTGGCGTTGTAACAAGTGGTACTGCGGGTCCTAACGCGGGCAAGCCTGTTTCTATGGCTTACGTTCGTACTGACCTAGCGGTTATTGGCACTGAAGTATTCGCTGAAGTTCGTGGCAAGAAGCTACCAATGACAGTAGAAAAAATGCCATTCGTACCTCAGCGTTACTATCGTGGCTAATCTCTTTTAAGAGAAACCACTAAGCTAAATGAAAGCCTATTGTTTGCTTCTCTTTATTGGGAAGCCTAACGGTAGGCTTTTTTGATTTTGGTAGCGTATGTCTTTGGTAACGTATTGCTTTTAAGGTTACCCACTAACAACGGTTACTTAAAATTCGTTTATAAAATGAGATATGTGGCGATATCGTTACAAATACTTACTATAATCACGATTGTGACGTGTTATGGTGACGATTCATCATTTTTGTAAATAAGTAGTAGGGGTTACAAGGAGTTAACTATGAACGTAAACCATACAATGAGTCCGGTTCGTAAAGCCGTTTTAGGGCTTTTAGCGCCATTAATTTACACATCAAGTGTTATGGCAACGGAAAACACGGACGAAAGTACTCCTGATGTGGGTGTAACACCCTATATTGTGAATGGTAGCGACGCTTCAGTCACGGAATTTCCTTCGATGGCAAGCTTGTTCATTGATCGTATTGATTATGACGGTGTTTACTCAACAGGCCCTTACTGTGGTGCGACAATTTTAGATAACTATCATGTACTGACTGCTGCACACTGTATTTATGGTGATGAGAATGCTCAACTTTTCACGGTAGTTGTTCCTCAATTAGAAGATACTTCTCTATTCCCTAACGGTAGCATCCAGAAAGTACGAGTATCTGAGGTGTATTATCGAACGGATTATTCAAACAGTATCAATCAACTATTAAGAAATGATATTGCGATTTTAAAGTTAGAAGCTTCTCTTAACCTTCAATCCTCAGCTGAAACTGTTATCCCTCAATTTGATACATACCTTAATGCTGCGAATGATTTCGTTGCAGTTGGCCATGGTGACATCGAGACTGATGTTGATGGTACGACATTGCTACAACAAGTTGACCTGACATATGTTGATACTCTTAATTGTAAAGGTGTTTTCGGTCCGTTAGTCACTGATAAACAAATTTGTTTCAACGGTAACGGACCGAATAATGGCTTATACGGGGGTACATGCCAAGGCGATTCTGGTGGTCCGGTGTTTTGGAAAAATGGCTCTACATATGAACAGGTCGGTATAACGAGTTTTGGGCCGACTACTTGCGGTGATGACATCGGCGTAACATCTGTATTTACAGAGGTATATGATTATAAAGATTGGATTACGGATGTAACTAAAGGGATAAATGATAGCACGGAAACTGTCCAGTTTACCGCGACAGAGGCAAAACGAGTTGCTGTTGCTGGGACAAGTGCGTCAACTGGCTCTGGTAGCAGTGGCGGAGGTATTTCATTTGGTTTGCTAGGGATGCTGATGTTGATTGCTGGTGTTAGAAAAGCAGTTAAACGTTAGATCTTCAATGTTTTGAACAAGTCGACGCTTTATTTAAAGATAGCGTCGACTTTTTATTTTTTACTTTTGCAGGTGTGCAGTTGATTAGTTGCTTGTAGAACAGTTACTCAGCTCGATAACCGCTTTACGGCTGTATCTTTCTAGAATCTCATCCATCTCTTTTATCGCAGCATTGATGCTTTTAATCCCACCTTGAGCCACACCTTTTTCATTTTCGTTCAATGCAGAAAAAGCTTGCTTTAATTCCTTACCTTCCAACATGTTCCCGTGCAGCAACACCTCTTTGTACGTGAGTAGCTTATGTTGTATTGCAATAATTTCTGGGCGGGGATTGTCTGATTCTAATGCGTGACTAATGCAAGGAAATGCCAATGTATAGCGATTCGCAATTTCCAATTTGACGTCTTTCTTATTCGCAATATGCAATTTTTATTATTTCCCAACACTTGAATACTCAAGTTACCTAGCCTGTACGTTCACAACTGATATCAGTGTGAAGGTTTATGAAAAGTAACGGTTTTATCAAGCGAATAATATGCCTTTGATGGCTTATGTAAACCATCACAAGTCAATATGGTCTGCTTCTTGCTGAATTTAGGACATAACGGTCTTTTGAGGATGAGCTTATGTCACAAGAACCCATAATATTGGCGCTGATTGAGCGTAGGAAACAAGCCAACTTGTCTCAAGAAAAGTTAGCCTCGAGTGCAGGAATGAGCTTAAAAACCTATCAAAGGATTGAACGCGGAGAGGCGGACATCAAGATGTCTCAGTATCGTTCAATCACTAGAACCTTAAAAGTGACGGATTTGGATGTGGTGCTTGATATTGTTGGCGCATCACAAGTAACAGCGGAAGATGTAGCTGCGGTCAGTCGTCTGCTGACCAGCGAAGAGCGCCTGTTGTTGATCAAGCTGATTTTGTCGGTCAAAAAGAAGCAGTAGTCTTTCTTTCAAATAAACAGCGTAATAGATCGATTCGTTAGTCAAATTGACAGATACTTCTAGGGTAATGTGTTCTCTGAGGGCATGAAGCCATCAGCTCACTCTTCCACGCAGCTGTTTGGTGGTGCTTCTTTGTTTTTTGCTTTCTAAACGTCTTTTCTGAGAGCCACGCGTCGGCTTAGTTGCTCGTCTTACTTTTTGAACCTTTGTCGCTTCCAAGATCAATTCTTTCAAGCGCACTAAAGCATCATCTCGGTTTTGTTCCTGAGTTCTATACTGTTGCGCTTTAATGATAATCACACCGTCTTTGGTGATGCGGCTATCTTTGTGTGCGAGGAGCTTTTCTTTATAGAAGTCAGGTAGGGTAGAGTGCTTGATATCAAAACGTAAATGTATCGCGCTCGATACTTTATTGACGTTCTGACCGCCGGCTCCTTGTGCTCTGATCGCTGTTAACTGGAGTTCCCAGTCTTGAATCGAAACAGAGTTAGATATTTGTAACATAAACATCCATTTTGAACGGTAATATGGCGCCATGATACTGAATATTGGTTATGGTATCAGTAACTTTATTTAAGAGTGGTAGTAGTGATGAAAATAGATTTAACGGCATATGAAGGATTAATCTTTGATATGGACGGTACGTTGATCGATACAATGCCTGCACATGTAAAGTCGTGGGAGCGAACGGCTGAAGAGTTTGGCTTTCATTTTGAAGCGTCTTGGCTGCATAGCTTAGGTGGCATGCCGAGTTATAAGATAGCCGGTGAGGTGAACAGCAAATACGGTTTATCGCTCGACCCACAAGCGGTTTCTACGTTTAAAATGGCGTCGTTTGCGGCTATCGAAGACAAAGGAGACGTTATCCCTTGTACTCACTCTCTGTTGTTAGAGCATCTGGGTAACAAGAAGATTGCAGTCGGAACGGGCAGTCAACGTAAAAGTGCCGAACAGTTACTGGATAAGACAGAGATCTTGAGTAAGCTCGATATTCTCGTGACAGCAACAGACGTTAAGAATCACAAACCAAATCCGGATACTTTCTTAGATGCGTGTTTTGGTATGGGTTTGCAGCCAAAGCAGTGTGTTGTGTTTGAAGATACGAACCTAGGTAAGCAGGCTGCTCATGCTGCGAACATGGATTGTATTCTAGTGGTAGAGGGGAACAAACTAGAGTTCTATCCTGCACCAAGCTGATTGCAAGGATTGGGTTGTTAAACCGCCAAACTAATAGCCTAGCGGAACAATACTGATTTTCTGTTAGGCGATTTCGCTCATTTCGCTGTCTAGGAACAGGCACACACTGTTTCGACCTGCTGCTTTGGCTTCATAAAGTGCTAAATCGGCGCACTTGTAGTTAAGAGCAGGGTCGTTGGTCAGGTTGGTAATTCCACCACTGACCGTCACCACGTTATCGAGCTCAATACTGACTGCGATTCTCAATCTGTTAAGTACATATTCAGCTTCTTCTGTTGTGGTATGAGGCAGAATAACGCCAAACTCTTCGCCACCAATACGAGCCACAAAATCAGTTTCTCGGCACTCTCGTTGTAATACTTGAGCAACGGTTTGAATGACGCGATCTCCATAATCGTGACCAAATCTGTCGTTGATGCGTTTGAAGTGGTCTATGTCCAAAATCGCTAAACAAGACTGTTCGCGAGTAGGGTAACGATTAACACGAGAGCACTCATCTCGCAGCTCAAGATCGAATTTACGGCGGTTCCAACACCCAGCTAAGGCATCTTTTTCACTCAGGTTTCTCAGTTTGTTTTCTAGCTCTTTGTGTTTACTTATATCCACAAATGAAGCGACATAAAACTGAATCACGTCTTTCGAGTCTTTAATGGTTTGGATTCGCAATATTTCCGTGATCAAAGACCCGTCTTTACGACGATTAACCACTTCGCCTTCCCACATGCCTTTCTCTTTGATGATGCTCCACATCTTGATGTAGAACTCTTCGTTGTAGCGACCAGAGGCAAACATGGACGGTTGGCGGCCTTTTACGTCTTCTAACTCGTAGCCACTCACACGGGTGAACTCTTGGTTTACTTTGATGATTCGGTTGTTTCTGTCGGTAATCACCAAGGCAGACATGCCATTCATTGCGGCCTTAGCAAGTTGGCTCTCGATACTGTTCTTCTTGTGGTTGCTGTTCCACAATACGAAGCCAGCGGAGATCATCGAAATCAAGAAAGACAAGGTGATGATCTGAACGACGATCGCTTGTTTTTCTTGTCGGTATTGACTGCTGAACTGCTGATTTTCAATGTGAAGAACCATGTAAATAGGGCCTTCAAACTGTTTGATTTTAGGGCTGATGTCGGAATGAAAATACCAGTTCTCACCATCGAAATAGCTCGAAGATGTCTTGTCTTGAATCGCAGTCCAAAGCTCAGGGTATAACTTTGCGTAAGTCTGCTCTGAACGTGATTCAATTACATGTCCGAAAGATTCCGTAGGATCCGGCCCCATGATTATGTGTCCGGTTTTGTTGAGAATAATAGGAACAGCAGAAGATGCACCAATTTGATAGTGAAGGCGCTTATAAATCTCAAGCATGTTCAGGTTTGCGATGAAGTAACCAATAATGCGGTTGTTTTCAGCGACTGGCGTCATAATGCGTAGCGCTGGAATCAAAGGGCGAACGATCTCTCCGTTTTCGACTTCAAGATCAATACCGCGAGAGCTAATCTCACCAATCTTTAATTGCTGTAGTACCTCATAGTAATCACGCGAAGACTTGTTCTGCAGTTCACTATCTGGAACCACGATTGCTTGATTGTCTTTATAATTAACGCGAAACACTTCGTTGCCAGCTAGATCGAGGTAACGAAGCTGGGAATAGTATTTTTGGCCACGAGCTAACATCACCCAAAGATCTTGCAGGGTTTCTTTATGGATAATAGAAGGTTCTCGAATCGCTCGGAGTAGTGTTTGAGAGTCGGCGATTGAAGGAACAGAGTTAGAGATTTGCTCAACAATAACAGCGAGTTCATGAAAGCTGTATTCGATTTGATTTTGGCTAGACTGCTTAATATTTAGAGTGTGCTGAGCATCAATTCTGTCAAGTTCAGAATTGATGTAGAGGGCAGGGACTAGTCCTAGGGCAAAGATGGTACATAGAAATTGGCTGACTAGTTTTTTTATACTTGTATTCATCGCTGTCCTCAAAGAATCAGCGCAATACTATATATTTTATAAGGTTTTTAATGTGATCTTGACCGAGAAGTTAAGACAAGATTCGCATATAACTACGATTTAAGTGCAACTTTTTGCATTTAAGCTTGATTGTTGAGCAATCACTTCGTTAGTAAATGATTACTCAATATAGAACACTGCTCCGAAACCTAAGCTAAATTAATCGCGATTAATTGCCGATTATCTAACTAAGGGCAGCTAGCTTAGGCCAACGATATTTCCATTACTATCAATATCTAACGACATGAATGCCGGTTTGTCAGGCAAGCCTGGCATGGTCATCAGATTGCCGCACAACGCGTAAATAAAGCCAGCACCAGCACACAATTTTAGTTCTCTAACAGGCACGTCAAATTGGGTTGGTGCACCTTTAATGTGTGCTTCTGTCGAGATTGATAGTGGTGTTTTCGCCAAACAAACCGATAGGTCGCTATAGCCATGAAGTTTGAATTCAGCCAGCTGTTTTTTAGCCAGTGGAGATAGCGAAATACTTGCCGCGCCATAGCCAACTTCAGCAACTGCCATCAGCTTTTCTTCTAGGCTTTGCTCTGAGTGATACAAAGGCTTAAATTCACTCTGTTTTTGGCAAGCTTTTACTACAGCGTGCGCCAGTTGAGTTGCCCCTTCGCCACCTTGACCAAATGCTTCGCTTACTTCAACGCTAACGCTTGGATCGAAGTCGGTGATCATCTGCTTCAAAGCATCGAGCTCTTGCGCTGAGTCTTGTGGGAATCGGTTAATCGCAACAACTGTAGGCACTTGGTATTGCTTAACGTTGTTGATGTGCCATTTTAGGTTCTCAAAGCCTGCAATTAGCGCGTCTTGGTCATCATTAAAAATTGAATCTGGTAATGGAGTGCCCGGTCTCAAATCGTATAAACCAGAGTTGGCCTTTAATCCACGTAATGTTGCAACAACCACAGCGCAATCGGGCTTTTTGTTCGACGCTTTCGCTTTTATGTTGCATGCTTTCTCAAAACCCATGTCTGAGCCAAAACCACCTTCGGTCACAACAAAGTCACTCAGTTTTAACGCTATCTTATCGGCAATAATTGAAGAGTTACCATGTGCGATGTTCGCGAAAGGCCCGGCGTGAATTAGGGTAGGGACGCCTTCAAGGGTTTGCATCAATGTTGGTTCAATAGAATCCTTCATGGTTACGGTCATTGCGCCTGCAACGTTGAAGTCATCTGCGATTAGCGGCAAGCCTTGTTTGTTGTAAGCAAGTACCACTCGTCCGATACGCTTTCTCAAATCTTGAAGGTTATTGGCTAGAGCAAGAATGGCCATTAGCTCTGAAGCGGCTGAGATATCAAATCCATCTTCGCGTTCAAAGCCGTTAATTGTTTTATCTGCTTCGTTTTTGCCAACCGTGATCATGCGTAATGCGCGATCATTGTGGTCAAGTACACGTCGCCAAACGATTCTGCTTGGGTCGATATCCAGTGCTTTTAAGCCTGAGCGCGCTTCAAAGGCTTCTAACCCTTCACGCTGCTCATGATACAAACGTGCGTCAATGGCGGCAGAGGCGAGGTTGTGAGCGGCCGTAACAGCATGAATATCGCCTGTCAGATGCAGGTTTAATTGTTCCATAGGGGCTACTTGAGAGTAACCACCACCCGCAGCACCGCCTTTTACGCCAAATATCGGACCCATTGAAGGCTGGCGAATGCAGGCCATGGCCGATTGGTTAATCTTTGCGAGGCCTTGTGCCAATCCGATAGTAGTGACGGTTTTGCCTTCACCAAGAGGTGTCGGTGTGATCGCCGTGACTACGACTAATTTACCATCTTGTTGGTTGGCGAGGCGTTCAAGTGATGTGAGAGACACTTTTGATTTGAATTGCCCTAATGGCTGATGTTCGTTGTGGTGCAGGCCAGCTTGCTTGGCAACCTCACTGATGTTTTTAAGGGGAGTAGAGCGACAAATATCAATATCAGACAGCATATTTGATCCTTATATCAGAACCGAAAAGGTGGTACGTAAACGTTTGCGTGGCGATAGTACTGTATAAATTTGCCAAGTAAAGGCAAACCACACGAATTATGTGCTGGAAGATAACAGATCTAAAGAGTCATTGCGCGAGATCAAATCTTAAACGAGCAAAATATTCGATCTGATTACCTTGAGCTGCAGTTATATTGGCGTTGTATACAAAAAGGGCTGCATATAGCAGCCCTTTAAGGAATGGGTAATCTCACTTGGCGTTAACCTTTAAGAGGTAACTGCCTAATATAGTCGATTAACGATCCCAGTATGTTTCTTCTAAGCTATCTTCGCGTTCAGGTAGTGCGCGAGAAAGGCGAGGAGAGTGCTGAGTCAACACTTCGTAGCTCACACGGTTTGCGTACTTACAAATTTGAGACAGTGAAGAGTACGTCAGGCAAGCGTGCTCGTGTTTCTCTGAGTTTGGTACATTCACGTGGTGGTAGCTGTTGGCTGCCATGTCGTGAAGTAGTGCTGAAAGTGCACCATCGCCAGCGCCATTGGTATTCTTAATCTCAAGTGGGCCACCTAGGTAAGGGCCAATGTGAGAGTACACTTTTACTGGGTCTTTACAGTCTTGCTTACGCATCGCACGGCTGAATTCGTATTTATTGAACTCAGGGATGTTACCCGGTAACAATGGCAGTGTGGTTTCGCGTTTCGCTGGTTCGTCAGTGTAACCTGCCATGTATAGACCAATAGGACCTGCAGTACATAGAACTAGGTCAACCCACTCAAGTGCCTTGTTAGCAGCCAATAGAGGATCTTTTTCACCCGTTAGCGCTTCACCTTCATCTTCGTTCATCGCGACGATGGTTA
Organism: Vibrio sp. 10N.222.52.C3; assembly: GCF_041474195.1. Classification (NCBI taxonomy): domain Bacteria; kingdom Pseudomonadati; phylum Pseudomonadota; class Gammaproteobacteria; order Vibrionales; family Vibrionaceae; genus Vibrio; species Vibrio sp. 10N.222.52.C3. The sequence continues at coordinate 61,201 of NZ_JBFRTQ010000076.1, forward strand.
CGTTTTCTTTCAGGTATTCTTGCCACCATTCAGCGTTGCCTTCGATCACATACTTAGTACCAAGTGTTAGTACAACAGGCACATTGTGCGCTTTCGCGTATTCAATCGCTTTTTGTACCGCTTTTGGCATCGGATCTTCAGGTTTGCCACGCATTAGGTATGACGACACAACCAATGCAGACGCTTTCTCGAACACTTTTTCAGGAATGCTTTCTGGAAGAAGTTGGTTCATGTGGCCTTCATTGATTGCAAACGTACGTTCGCCATCTTCAGAAATAAGCGTGTAGCAACGACCGATTGGACCATCAACAGTTTGAAGGTGGTTTAGATTCATACGAGAAGAAGTGCGGCAAAGGTAACGATAACCAAATGAGCCAACTTCGATCTTCTTAGACATTACGCCAAGCAGGACAGATTTGCTGTCTGCAAGTACGGAATAGTTGTGCAGTGTGTTGCCAATAGTATCGCCAGGGTATTGATGCGTGATCAAACCGCGCTCTACTAACTCTTCATACAGCGCATCTGCTTTACTTTCTTCCAATACCAGTGAGTGACCTTTACTCAGCTCGTATTTTTCTAGGAACGCGTTGTCAACACGGGCTTCGATGTCAACAATCGTTTGACCTATACCGACCACTGTTGCGCGGTGTAGCTTAGGTGTTTGTTGAATTTGGTTGACCAACGGATCACGTGCGTGAGTTGGAAAGTAGTGCTTAGATTTACGCTGTCCAGGAAACTTCATATGAAAAATACAGTGAAAAAATTTTGCCGCATGATATCACATTTTGTTTCTGTTTCTTTCATTTTTATTACATTTTGAATCACCTGCACAATGTCTGTACAGGTGATTCGGCTTACTTGTGCTTAAGGCTATTCAGCTGGAACAAGTGTTGCTGGGTCTACGTAAGCCTCTGTACCCCAAAGTGGAACAGTTGAAAGGCTATGTTTGAAACTGCCTTCCGTTTCTTTGGTGGTGTAAGACAAATAAAGTAGCGATTGATTCTCTGCATCGTAGATACGACGAACCTTCATTGTTTTAAAGAAGATACTTTTCGATTGCTTGAATACCACTTCGCCAGACTTACTCTTGTCTATTTGAGCAATCATTTCTGGTGTAATTTCACCTGTTTGACGACAAGATATAGAGCTATCACTTGGATCAGAAAGGCTAAGGTTTGCTTCGATTGATGCGATATGACAGGTAACACCCGCGATCTTATCGTCATCTAATGAAGACATCTTGATATCCTTCATTGTGAAGAAACCCAGTGAGACGTCGCCAACCTCGTTGTCCGAACAGCCAGCTAACATTGTCACGATACCTGCTGCTATTAAGGCTTTTTTCATAAGAAGTCCTTTTTATTTATATAGTTCTGTTTACTATAAGGATATTGAAAGCTTGGATACGAGTGTAGAGCTTTTCGTTAAGTTCTTAAAGGATGTTGTTGGATAATGAAAAATATGAAGCATTTAAAGTACTTGTTGGCCTTGGTCATGCTCTGTATGCTCTCTGCTTGTAGCTCGGCACCTCAGCCGACCGTATGTCTTCCAAATAACTGCGATATTTGGGGATACTAACCGTAGGTACTAAAAGAATGAATAACGAAATACCTGAAATTGCACACAAGAAAAACCAATGGCTATTTAGTCAGCTCGATATTGCTTACCCCGCAAAAGAGAGCCTCCTCGGCCGTGAACTTTATCAAAGCAAACTTCCATCCAAGACATACCAACTCCTAGCACAAGATCAAACTCCTTCCCAAATTGATGAACTGCATAAAGTCGATTTCCATAAATTGACCGTGCTATTTTCACTCAACCAAGCAAGCGTTTACCAAGATGAAATCGAAAGGGCACACATGCTTGAGTTCTTGAGCCAAATTATGCTTTCTGACGATCATGTATTATATATTGGTACTCAAAACGGTGAAGTTGTGGCGAGCGCTATCGTCACAGAAGCGGATGGTTCCCTATTGATCTCGGATGTCGTTGCTGAAAATGGTCAAAGTATCAACAACTTTGCTAAGCAGTTACACGATTTTTGGGCACAAGATCATGCTTCTTGCGATAAAGTGTGGATCGAGAACTAAAGATTCTTTGACAAAGCGTTAATCTAAGTACAATACCCCGTCTTATTTAAAGGGTATTGTATGTACAAGCTATTGATATCAATCGCTGTATTGTGTGTTAGCGCTTATTCTTCACTCAGCGTTGCTAACGACTGGGATATAAAGCGCATCCTAGTTTTACACTCATACGAACCTTCTTACCAATGGACTGCTGACTTCCAAAAAGGGATAGACAGTGCGTTCAGCCAGTCTCAAACCGAAGTTAAACTCTCAATAGAGTATTTGGATTCAAAGCGTGTCCACAGCTCAGAGTACTATGATTCTCTCGGGAACTACTTACGTTCGAAATATGCAGGTTATAAGTTTGATGGCGTAATCGCGACGGACGATAACGCGGCCAATTTTCTTGAATCTCTGCCTAATTTGATTGATCGCTCCACACCTGTCGTTGCAGCCGGCATCAATGATTTCAGCACTGACATGTACGCGGTGTCTGACAGAGCAACCGTGCTTTATGAGAACGATCAGATAGACGTTAATATTAAGCTGATCTCCAAATTAAGACCTAATCTAAAGAATCTCTATTTTGTAAATGATTACAGTGTCACGTCTGAGCTGATTCATAAAGAAATGAACAGAATGATGGCTGAATTTCCGAATATTAACCTCATAGAAATTCGCGATTTGTCGCTTGAACATACAAGCCAATTTTTGGAAGGGATCTCTGCGGACGATGCGGTATTACTCAGTCATTACAACACCGAGTTAAAGCAAGGGGTTTATCACACTTACCAAGAGATTGCGGATACGTTGTCAAAAGCGAGTGCCGCTCCGGTGTTTGCTTTGTGGCAGTTCTATATTTCGGGTGATGTACTCGGTGGTTACGTTAATCACTCACAAAGCATGGGTGAAGAGGCTGTCGATGCATTAGATAAATACCTTCCTCCGGGTTTTACGACACCGTTAACTCCCGGAGACACTAAGCGTTTTGTATTTAATTACCCTGCAATGAAGCGATACGGGATTAGTGCAAACGCGTTACCTGACGAAGCGGTATTCATTAACGAGCCTTCATCCTTTATTCGTAAAAACTTCCAGTTGTTATTAGGGCTATCGATGGTGATTGCGGGTTTGAGCCTGATCATCTTGATGCAATTTGTCACTCTGCGCCAAAAGAAAGAGTTGGCCAATAAGAACAAACGAATCTTAAAGCTTCAGAAACAGACCTTGAATATCCAAAAGGATATGATTCATGTTCTCGGTGAAGCGATTGAAACCCGCTCTGGCGAAACAGGTAATCACGTTAAGCGTGTAGCCAAGTTGTCTGCATTGCTTGCTAAGTATCGTGGCTTGAGCCATCGCGAGGTCGAGATGATTGAGATCATCAGCCCAATGCACGATGTGGGTAAGATTTCAGTCCCTGAATCAATCTTGGATAAACCTGGGAAATTAACCGACCAAGAGTGGGAGGTGATGAAGCTTCATACTACGGCTGGCTATAACTTACTAAAGAGCGGAGCGGGTGATATTACCAACCTCGCGGCAATCATTGCTAACGAACATCACGAGCGTTGGGATGGTGCTGGATACCCGAATGGAAAAGTGGGTGATGAAATACACCTGTTTGCTCGTATCACTGCCGTAGCCGATGTGTTTGATGCGCTGCTTAGTGCACGTTGCTACAAAGAACCGTGGCCGTTAGAGATGGTGGTCGATTTGTTCGAGCGAGAGTGTGGCTACCAGTTTGATCCTCAGCTGACTAAATTGCTACTGAAACACTTACCCGAGTTTGTCGCTATCCGAGATTCGTATCCCGATACTGGAACTATAGAATATGCGTCTTCACCTTCGTTTGAAGCTAAGGTCTTAGAAGAGTCGGTTGTTAGCTAATTGTCGCTCTATCTGAGTAGCCTATAAGCCATTTTTTTTATCGATTCACCACGATCCGGCTAGGAAGTAGTGATTTATATTTTCTCCTGAAATTGAGTAGCTTATGTAAACCTCGCAGTATTTGGTTTCGTAGAATCTGGGTTAACTTAATGAAAACTGTTGCTTATGCTGAGCGATAAAGTGATCAACTCCATATTTCGCGAAGAGAAATAAGCCTGTATCTGCAAACTGTTACCTCAATCATCTCGCGCATTGAAAGAACACTATAGGATAAAACTTGGATTCAATCTGAGTGAGATACCTATGCGGTTAGAACAGACTAAATGTGTGATTTTCGATTGTGACGGAACACTTATCGATAGTGAAAAGCTGTGCTGCCAAGCTTTGGTGAACGTTTTCACTGGCTTTGGAGCGGAGCTAAACGTCAACGACTGCTATGCGCACTTTCAAGGCGGGAAGCTAGCCGACATCTTAATGGATACACAAGAACGTCTTGGGTTATCTATCTCGATTGATACACTTGAGCCGTTATATCGCAATGAATTACAAGCACTGTTCCAGCGTCATTTAAAACCGATGGATGGCGCTATCGAACTTATTGAATTCCTCAAACAACAAGACATAGAGTTTTGTATTGCTTCCAATGCACCGAAATCTAGGGTTGAATCTTCATTGGCGATGACAGGCATGCTAGACGACTTCAAAGGCAAAGTGTTCTCAGCTTTTGATGCTAACAGCTGGAAGCCAGAGCCTGATCTAATCATGTACACGGCCATGAACATGGGCTTTCTGCCAAATGAGTGCATCTACGTGGATGATACGTTGAAAGGGATTGAGGCTGGTGTTCGCGCGGGTATCCAATCGTTTCGATTACGCCCGAGTATTGATGAAGCAATCGTAGATCCCGAAGCCGACTCAGCAGAACTCGCGGCTCAGGATATCTACAGTTTAGAAGAAATTTCAGTTTGGATTAATGGCAAGCACTGCTCAAATGGTGGTATATCGAATTCTGCAGCTTTGGTGGGGTAGAGCTTAGTTGAAGGCTGACTACCTTACTAAATTGTTTGGTGTGGAAACCGCAAGATGCACAAGTAAACTTTTCTCCACTTTCTGAAAGCAGATACTCGTCGTGTTGGCATAAAGGGCATGTAATGTCGTCGGTGTTTGGTGTTTCTGTTTTATTCATTATGTGTCACCTGCAGCAAGGGGGTAAGCGAAAAAAGACCCGTTCAATTAGATTACTCCTAAGCTCGAATATTAGACAGTTCTGACACTTCTTAATCTCTCCTTTGCGACTTGCTTCATGGTAATTGATAATGTCATCGTTATTGACCATGGTTCTTGTAATGTTATTAAACAAAAGCCAAAAAGAAAGGACCCATTACGAGTCCTCATTAGTTTGTTTTCAATTCACGCCGCTAGTTCACCAGTTGATCCTTAAGTTCGGTAGCGTGCCAATGTCTGAGATAGAGAAACCGACGCTTCTGTTAGCCTAGATACGCCATTTGAAGAATTCTGAGCCACGTCTTTAATCACATCGGATTGGCTTCGAATATCGTTAAGCTCTGCTGCAATCGTATTGGCAACGTTACTTTGCTCATCGGCTGATGTTGCGATTTGGATACTCATGTCCATTAGCGCTTGAGCTGAATCTGCAATCGAGTTTACGTCGTGACCAATGTCCGAAATCAACTGGCTACTGGTTTGCGCTTGATCAACCGTCTGTTCGGTGATCTTCGCGATATTTTGGCTCTCTTGCTGTAAGCGCTCAATCATCGCTTGGATTTCTACCGTTGCCGACTGAGTGCGGCTTGCCAGTGTTCTTACTTCATCAGCAACAACAGCGAAACCTCGGCCTTGTTCGCCCGCACGAGCGGCTTCAATCGCGGCATTCAAAGCAAGTAAGTTAGTTTGCTCTGAAATAGCATTGATCGTCGTGATGACCTCGTTAATTTGGCTCGTATTCACATTCAAGCTAGTAACAGAAGATGAGGTTTGCTCAATCAAAGAAGAAAGGGTGGTGATTTCTGAGATCGCTTGTTGAACTTTCGCGTGGCTATCGTTGATTTGCTGCGCGTCTTGCTCGGTTTGTTCCGTTGAGCGTGCAGAGATGTTAGAGACTTCATTTGCTGAAGCTGTCATCTGATCCATTGCTGTCGCTACAGAGTCTAGAGAGGCATTTTGGCTCATGATTTGTGTTTCGCTGCGCTTCATCTCTGTTTCGAAAGAAGCTGACGTTTCACTTAGCGTTGCTGCACTGTGGTTTACGTTGTTGACTAACTCGCTAAGCGTGTCCATTGAACGGTCAAGCGCACAACCAATCGTGCCGAACTCGTCACGGCCAGGGTGGAAGCCAAGGCGTGATGTTAAGTCACCATCACCAATCTTTTGAGTCGTTGAATAAAGAACCCAAAGTGCGCCGCCTAGGAAAGTCGCTACCCAGTAACAGAAAAGACCAAAAGGCACACACCACAAAAAGCTCAGTAAGAAAGTGTACAGTGCTTGCTGCTTTTGATTCTGTATATCGTTAGTTGAAACGGTAAGTGAGTAGTAGTTGCCATCTTGTGCGAGTGCTGTGGCAGTCACCGAACCATTGTTTGAAATAGTGGTTTGTTGAGCGCGAGTTTGCTGGCTAACAGAGCGAACAGAAGCAGGGGAATCTGATGCTGATAAAATGCCTTGCAGTTGATACTCGACCTGCTGTTTTGCAGTTACGTCAATGTGTTCCATTTTGTTGACGTAGTTCAGTCCAGCTAGGCTTGCCAAAGCGGCAAAAAAGATTAAGAAAATGACCCAAAATTTGTCGTTGATCGACATCTTGATAAACAGTTTGTCTATCGTTCGAAATTGTACTTCTTTCATAAAAACTCCACGGTAAATCCTTTACCGTGGACTCTAAATAACCGACCTCAATAAAAATGTGACTTCAATCGACTAATTGTGAAAATTAATGATAGTGACATGTTATTTGTGAGATCTGGATCAAGTAAATTAGTTCTGTATAGGTTTATTAGCCCAAAGAAGGCAGTAACCCTACTGAAATAAGAACTTGAATGGCAATGATAAATACGCCAACGCTACCTGCTAAAAGCAACGCTTTGCTACCGCCTAACACTTGGTAACTGGCTTCTGCAGATTGAGGTTTGACAGAGAAATCAGTGTAACGAACCTTGTAGACCATCACTGTTGGTAACAGAATCGCGAGCACTGAAAGTGCAATGGCTGCGTAGCCTAAAGCCATGATGAAGCCTTGTGGGTAAAATAAGGCAAAACCCAGTGGCGGTAAGAAGGTGATAGCAGCTGTCTTAACACGTTTTGCGTTACCTAGTTTCTTGCTCAGTGAGTCGCCCATGAATTCAAATAAGCCCAAGCTTACACCAATAAAAGATGTCAGCAGTGCAAGGTCTGCAAACACACCGACGATCACGCTTAGGTTGGATTGATGAACAGTTTGCGATAGTGAGACTAATAGCGCGCCTAAACTTGTATCAGACAATAATTGCTCTTGGCTAATCACACCCAAAGTAACACTTTGCCAGAAAACGTAGATAACCAGAGGCAGTGCTGAGCCAATAATCATTACCTTACGTAAAGAACGAACGTCACCATCTAGGTATCGAACAATTGATGGGATGCTGCCGTGGAAACCAAAAGAGGTAAACACAACCGGAATCGCCGCGACAATCAGGCCTTGCTGTAAAGGCATGCTCATTAGGTATTGAGAGGTAATGTTTGGCGCCAGGAAGCTGAGTACCAAAACCATCGCGATAAGCTTTAAGCCAAACAAAACGCGGTTAACTTTATCAACACTGTGTGTACCAATCGTCACAACGCCGGCAACTAATAGGGTAAATAGAAGCGTGGTGATTTGAGCATTGAGTTCGATACCCGCGATATCCGAAATTCGTTGGTTAAATTGCGCACCGCCGCCAGCTATGTATGCCGCACACAGAGCGTAGAAAAGAAACATCACCGCGAAGCTCGCAATCCACTTTCCTTTTGTTCCTAAAATGGTATGAGCTAACGTGTGTAGGGTAGCGTCAGATTCTGCGAATTGGTGAAGCTCTACCATTAATAGCGCCGTAAAGGCCATTAACGCCCATAAACCCAGCATCAAGAAAAGTGAAGTTGAAAAGCCAATACCCGCAGAAGCAAGTGGAAGAGCGAGCATGCCAGCACCAATGGTTGTGCCTGCAATGATCAAAGTACTACCAAAAACCTTTGATTTATTCATTGTATATAATTCTTTACGTTAGGGTGTGTTTTCATTGTAATTCTTCTAGCTTAAGCGCATAAACCCAAAGAATATCTCGATTTTGAAGTATTCTGATTGAGTTTAATTCCAAATGCAATTCTTATTGTAATTAAAAACATCCACTGTAAATTTATATTTACACAAAGGGGCGTGTCAGCATTCAAATGAGCAAAGCAAACGTTTGACCATGATCGGTTTCAAAATTTATAGAGTAATTTGTTGTACTTGGTGTAAGGTGGCAGTACATATGTCGTTCGCGTATACCCCTTTAGCGCAAAAAAGCGTTAATGATCGCGAGTAGCTTTAAGCTATGAATATGGAATGGGTAGAGTAGAGTGCGTTCATCAAAGTGACATAATATAAGTCCAAGATGGTGCACTAGTTAATCGGACATCATGTCCACATCAAGGAATAGAGGGGGCACAATGAGTGACCAATCTTATAATGACGAAAGTCTAGAGTTGTTAGATGCTATGGAAATTGGCATTGATTTGTCTGACTATGAGCAGACAGTGAAACAGTTAGCAGAAGAGCTTTTCAAGTCTTCGAACTAAGCTTTTAAGATCTTTAATTCAGTTTCAACTGAAACGTTTTAAAGCTAAAAGTTTTCTTAGCTAAAGCTTCTCAAAGCAAACAATTCTAAACTGAGCAAATCGTATTCGCTCACACGTCATACCAAAACTATCCTCATTAAAGTTCGCGAAGATAAACGAGTACGTTTACCATGTTACTTAGTTCTCGATACTTTAATGAGGTTCAATGAACTTTCTCGCACACCTTCACATCGCCAAGCACTGTAACAGCAACTTAGCAGGTAACCTGTTAGGTGATTTTGTTAAAGGCGACCCTAATAAACACTATTCTGATTCCCTTTCTGACGGTATTAGGCTTCATCGATTTGTTGATAGCTATACTGATCGTCATGATGTATCTCGTTCTGCAAAATCACTTTTCTCAGACCAAACACGACGCTTTGCGCCTATCGCACTCGATGTATTTTGGGATCACTGCTTAGCCAATCATTGGGATCAGTTTTCACAGCAGACATTAGAGCGTTTTTGTTTAGATAGCCATGAGCAGATCTTTGAACATCAAGAGCCACACTGGCCTGAAAATTTCGTTATGGTTCATCAGAAAATGGCTGAGCATAGATGGTTAGAGAGCTATCAAGACATGTCATCTATAGAGGTGGTGTTGCAGCGAATGGCGTTGAGAAGGCCTAAGCTCGGTATGCTCGAGGCATGTTACGATGACCTCGAACGTCACTATGATACGTTGCAGTGTCACTTTAATGAGCTTTATCCCAACGTTTTAGAGGAAGCTAAGCAGTTTAATGCGCTTCAAATGAAGAAAAATCAAAAGGAAAGGTAAACAGCGTAATGCAGGTTTGCTACAATCCGCGCCTATTTAATCTTTGAGCATCATACTATGTCTGAATCTACAAAATCTTTTAACCAACTAGGATTATCTGAGCATCTTCTTGCCACGTTGTCTGAGCTTAATTTTACGGCTCCTACCAGTGTTCAAGAACAAGCAATTCCATTGGTATTAGAAGGCAAAGATGTACTGGCTGGTGCTCAAACGGGTACAGGTAAAACGGCTGCGTTTGGTTTACCGATTATTCAAAGATTAATCGAGACAAAAGACAACGTTATTCCGAACCCTAAGCTCGTTCGTGCGCTTGTATTAGTGCCAACTCGTGAATTGGCACAACAGGTTTTCGATAACTTAACTAGCTACGCAAAGGGCACCGACATTAAAGTCGTGGTGGCTTACGGCGGCGTTAGCATGAAGGTGCAAACTGATAACTTACGCGGTGGCGCAGATATTCTTGTCGCGACGCCTGGTCGTCTTATTGATCACATGTTCACTAGAAACATCATGTTGAGCCAAACGGAAGTACTGGTACTGGATGAAGCTGACCGTATGTTAGATATGGGCTTCATGCCTGACATCAAGCGTATTCTTTCTCGCATGAACGAAGTGCGTCAAACTCTGTTCTTCTCTGCAACGTTTGATAACAAAATCAAAGCGATTGCACACCGTATGATGCAGAAGCCAAGTGAAATCCAAGTTACGCCAAAAAACAGCACCGCTGAAACCGTAACACAGATGGTTTACCCGGTAGATAAGTCGCGTAAAAGTGAGCTATTAGCGTATTTGATTGGTTCAAAAAACTGGCAACAAGTGTTGGTGTTCACAAAGACTAAGCAGGGCACTGATGCTCTCGTTAAAGAGCTTAAGTTAGACGGCATTAAAGCGGCATCAATCAATGGCGATAAGAGCCAAGGTGCGCGTCAAAAAGCCCTAGACGATTTCAAGTCAGGCAAAGTTCGTGCGTTGATCGCAACCGACGTGGCAGCTCGTGGTATTGATATTCAGCAGCTAGAACAAGTTGTGAACTATGACATGCCATTTAAAGCAGAAGATTATGTTCACCGCATCGGACGTACTGGCCGTGCGGGTA